>JAEUWE010000173.1 GCA_016791465.1 Pseudobdellovibrionaceae bacterium | reverse complement strand
GAGTTTCAAAAACATCCGACATTACCCGCGCCCACGTGTTCCGCAGAATGGAGTCAGGCCAGGTTTTAAACCTCGACGAAATCTACCCGACAGCTGAACCCCGTGCATCGCGCTTTCTTGAATCTCCAAGCGCGTTCTAGTTTACAAAACAAGGGGCCCAATATGTTGACGGACCATGGGGTCTCGCATTCGGTAGATCACACTGTCGACGTAATTGTGTAGAAAACTGATCGCGAAAATGAACGCTGAGAGAATCAAAATAGTCGTATCTTTCTCAGCTGCAGATTGCGGCATCCGCGATTGCGCCGCAATCACAGATGAAACTGGATCATCCGCAAACTGATAGTAAACGAAAATCAATGGTCCGAATGCCGCCATGCTCGCCATCAATGCCCAAACTGGGCGACGTCCGAGACCGGGGTTTCTCTCTGCTGACCGCTTGGCCATCTTAAAGCACATCAACAACGACTCAACTCCGTGAATCATGCCGCTCACAAAAAGTAACGGCAACGCGTTGTATGCAAAAGGAAGCGCAAGGATTCTCAACGAGAAAAGTGGTTTATTTGAAAACCTCCATTGCCCGTGATTCCAAAATAGAAACAAAAGACTGAACATGAGGATCGCCTTGAACGAGATGATCACTCCTTCGACAGACTCTTTCAGTGCAGTACTCCCCAAAGAAAAAAAATGGCTCCATCGTCACCGTGAAAATAAGCAATGTCGAAAGCCAACGTTCCGGCTTCTCGGTCGCTAGAATCTGCTTTCGCCGCTCAGGGCTCACCGCGCCACCTCGTTCTTCAGCTCGATTATATAGAAGCAATAGGCCGAAGCTCTGACGAGTTGCGTGCGTTAGAGTAATTCCAAGAAGAGCCGCCGTGATAAGATCCGTTCCTCCTGGCGCCTTCCAGTTGCCGCAAAGAAAAATGCGATACACAACAATCGCCATCAGCAGAACCGAGGCCGGAATCCACGGCGCGCGCTCTTTGATGGATTCGCGAAGCAACAGGCGAAACTCAGGCAACGCCCAGAAGAGCGTCACCGTGAAAATCGTGTGGGTCGTTTTTAGAAAAACGATCGCCACAATCCCCTCGATCCAAGGCAGGCTACTCGAATCAAATTTAGGACTGTACGCCAGTCCTAAATACCCAATCAAAACAAAGAGGATCCCCAGGGCAATCGACCATCGTTCGACGCTCTCATCAAGGATCGAAATTTTGTTTCTCACGCTGGCGAAACGAAGCATTCCTCGAGTGTAGCAGTATTGGAATCCATGTCCCGCAATCACCACACCAAGCCGGCCCTTCGAATGGGTGATCAAACCCTGTTCAGGATCTCGACACTCCCGGTAAAAAAGACAGACTCCCGATCTCCAACTATCAGCTTCACGTGGCACAAGTGCTCTAAAGCTTGTCCGAATTTTGCACGACCAAAGACATGATTCAGTTGTTCCCTGCTGCCGCTCTCACGATGCTTCTTTTCATCACTCCTTTTGGAAGCCATGCCGCGAGTCGCATCGACGCCAATGGTATTCTCACTCAGTGGGACCAACCGTTTCCTCAGCCGACACTCTTGACCACCACCGACGTCACGGCCATCCGGGGAAATATGCAAAAGGCAGCACTTGAAGACGACAAGAGCTGTCGATTATCGAAGAAGGCCATTCTCCAGACCGAACTCCCACTGAACGCCCAGGCCGATTCCTTCTGCATCGGTCACGACCGCGAAATTGTCTGGAGCGAATCGACTCAAGGGCTCTATCTCTGCAAACAGGATCGCGCTGTTAAAGCGATGCGCACATCCATCGGGTCCAATGGCCTTGGCAAGTCAATCGAGGGAGATCGCAAGACTCCGATTGGTTCCTATTGGCTTGGAGCTCCGAGAAAATCCGATCGCTACGGCCTGTTTATTCCCGTGGGATACCCAAATGAGGTCGACCTGCAGGCGGGACGTACCGGACACTCCGTCGGCATCCACGGACCACTCCGAATTCCACTCTTCGCATCAGCATGTTCAGTCGGAAGCAGTCTTGAAAAGAATTGGACCGCTGGCTGTGTCGCTGTCGCTCGCGACTCACAAATCGCCGAAGTCGCTGAATGGGTCATTGAGAACTGGCCCGTCCGCTTTCATATTCTCGCCGACAAAGCTGCCAAATGATTTAGGGCTTCGTACCTTGAGGCTGGCTGCGACGGCGACCCGCTTCGACCGGCACCTCGAGACGCTGCAACTGCTCGTTCGCCAAGGTTCCAATCGTCTTGTGATCAATCATCATATCCTTCACATCGCGACAGGCGGTGAGCATTTCTCGATAGGCTATCATTCGCCGAGGATCCGGCTCGCTTTCTCTGAAACGATTAAAACTCTCGCGAATCAGCTGCAGCTGCATGTACGCAATGTCGTTCAAACTCAGCTGCATCCCCTTCGTCTTCAAAACCACGCGACCATCACCGTTGGCCAATTCATCCGTGCTCCAGAAGATATCTTTGGGCTGACTCAGGTTTGGCTGAACACCTTTGCCGCGAACAAGAAGTGACATCGCCCGTCCATCCCAAGCGTATTCTTTGAGTCCCCCTGGGACTCGCGCCACAGCGATAAACTTTCCGTGATGCTCGGAGCCCTCAGCGAACTCGAACTTTCCGAGCGCCTGAAAGCAGCGCAAATTCTCGTCCTTGATCTTCGCAGACGCAGGAGAGACGATGAACAGAAACAATAAACCCGTCAGCACATTGCGATGGAATTCCATAACCCCAGGTTATCGCGATCCCGATTGGGTCTCGAGCGGAAGATCACTTCCCAGACAAAGGTCGATGCTACAGAACAGAGAATACGCCAGAGACATTGAAGGTCGTCATCTCGGGCGAAAGATTGTTCGTGAAGCCCTGAACATAGGGTGCAAAATACACGTCCCGTGTAAACGCATAGCCAAGACCTAAGCGCAAAGTCACGCTGCGATTCCACAGCGTCGAAGAGTCGCCGGCCTGACGTGGGTTATAGAGTTGAAACCCCGCAGAGGTATTCACATTTAAGCGATCCGAAAAATTGTATTTCACGCCCGGATACCAAGCGATCGTGTACTGCTGTGCGAGACCATCGCCGCCTATTTTGGTCGGACCGGGACGATACTCGCGCGAATAGAACCAGTACGAAAAATTCGTATCAAACGAAAGTGCAAATCCCGAGCGCCCGAGGCCATACAC
>JAEUWE010000276.1 GCA_016791465.1 Pseudobdellovibrionaceae bacterium | reverse complement strand
AGACTTCTGTATAGGACGCGGGAGCATGCAGACGAAGTGTGACATTTGCGTCCGACACCACCTGACGTCCCGGGGCCTCAATCATGACTTCGGGATACCATGAGCGATTCCAGACGTAGCGAGTCGGATCATCGATGGATTGACGGCGACCCTCGCTATCAAAACCGAGCACACAGATGCCCATCGATCCGACCATCGAGTCGATTGAGTCGTTGATCACTTGCGCACTCACTCGTGCCAATGAGTATCCGCTGGGATCACTGCAATCCAAACTTGCCGCTGCGCCAAGCTTGTAGCTGTATCCGACGACGCCATCTCCTCCGACAAGAACCGAAAGAGAGCCATCAGCCGCACCATCGCTGGGAACGTTGACAAGCTCAGCCTTTACATTGCTTGGAGAGATATCCGGAAGCCCCGGAAATGCCTTCGTCTTGCGCCCGGAGCCAATCCACTCCTCGGCCTGTTTACAGTTTGAATTCGACAGAACAAAGACAAAAAGAAGTACAAAACGAAGCAGTCGCCCACTCGACGTCGAAAAGAAATTGAATCGACTTTTCAATCGGCTTTCCATCTTCATACTCGCCCACGTTCCAAAGAGAACCCGTCACTCTAGGATCAGGGCGCTCTCTCATAGGCGCAAGAGACAGTCTCATCTTGGTGCGAGTGAGAGAAACAAAGGCGAGCACTCCGCCCCACTATGATACAGCGGATTTCTTTAGAGCGACTGGGCTACTCCCAAGTCAGAGCAGCGCCGGCAACGGCGCCAAAATCTTTTCCGATTCCATAGTGAGCGCCGACCTGAAGCTTAAACCAATCGACGAAGCGAAAATCGATTCCCGCCGTGACATAGGCCGTCGTTTTCGATCCCACCTGAACGCCGCCTCCAGCAAACGGTACGGCTCGACGGAATGGCAACTCGATATCAAGCGGCAGCTCAACTCCACCGATGATTCGATAGTTCATGTCGCGCTTTTGCTCTTGATAAAAGCCCGCCGTGAACGCACCCGAGAACTTAAACCCCGCGAGCGGGTTATCTCCTTCAAAAATCATCGAGTAACCGAGTGCTGAGTGATCGACCTCAAAGTTCGCGTCCGAGTCGACGTGCGCGACCACGGGGGCCGGAGGCGCGCTCGGAGCATTGGGAGCAACGGCGCTATCCCGAAGTGCATCCTGTTGCCGATTCTGCTCTCGCTGCTTCTCGATTTGCTCTTTCTGAGACATATCCACTTGAGCAAGGGCCGGGGTCGAGAACAAAACCAGGATCACAGGCAGTATCGCGCGCATATTCACTCCAGAACAGTAACGGGTCGGAGCCAGTGTAGCCTGCGATTGAAAATCGTGACGAGCTCACAATTCGTCTTCACGACCGATCCATGCAAAAGTCCAGAGTCAGCTCACTCTTATCCCACAACCAACCAAGACCGCGACCCCAATCCCAAAAACAGCGTCAGACCAAAAACGACCACTGTTAGCCACATAAAAACAAAGATAAAAAAACGAAAGCTCGCCTGCACAACTTCAATTCTCGTCGGAGGTGAGAACGTGTCATCAGGCTGCGGTCCCTCCAAACTGGTCGGCAACCGCAGGCTGAATGTCGGCAGAAAAAATTTTGAAAGACACTTATTCCGATAGGCTCTGATCGCAAGCAAGATCATCGGTATCAGGAAAAAGAGAACGACTCCCCAGTCCTCTGCATTCGACACATCAAAATCGTTTTCAGCAAAACCCAAAGGAATAAGAACCCAAAGGCAGAGGTAAAACACAACGGACCACGCCTCATCCAGCCGAAAATGAGCTCGGATTCTCTTCGTAAATCGCCATGAATGCGGTGGGATCCAAAATGATTGAAATCGTTCACGTCGACTGAGATTCAACACGTTAGCCGCGCGAGCGCGCCCAAGCTCCCATTTGAAAATGACAAAAAGCCAAGCAAGGGCCAGTAAGCCACCAACGACAAACCAGCCGGCCGCCAAAACCGAAAGCGCGCTGACAGAAGAAATCGTTCCGAACATCGACTCACCTCCCGGTCACGAAGCTTCAACCTCAGCGCCCCCGTTGCTTTGCGTCGGGGGCACCACGCGCACTCGTCCGCAAGGCGGACTCAACATAAAAAAAGAGCGCCCATTCGAGGAGCGCTCTTTCATCAAAACTAAAACCGAGAGCGACTAGTTCTTTTTTGTCGCAGTCGGAGCAGTCGCAACGTCGATCTTCTCGACTTTGAAGCCCGCTTTAGTGACTGCGTCTTTGATCGCCGTCATCATTTTTTCGTCGTTCTGAGCAACGGTCATTGTCGCGTGGTTGCCTTTGAGTTCAACTTTCAAAGTCGCCTTATCAACGCCCTGAACTTTTGCGAGTTCCTCTTGAACCTTCTGAACGCAAGATCCGCAAGTCATGCCTGTGATCTTCACGTCAACCGGAGTTCCAGTCGTCGCTGCCGCCGTTGTCGCAGCCGTCGTCGTTGTTGTTGTTGTCGCAGTCGTCGTTTTACCAGCTGCGAACGCCATCATTGGAGCAAGAGCCAAAGCCAATACGAGTGATTTCATGTGTGAATTCTCCTTAGTGGCTTATTTTGCTCTGCTTTTTTCGCAAAAAGGAAGGGCATTTTCGCCCACCTTAAGCCCCGCCCCACCGCCCTCACCGCCACTTTGGCGGTGAAAATAAGCAATCGCCAGCCCTGGCTGCCAAATAAAGCGGCAATGAAAACGTTTGTCATTAAAAGGGGTTGCGCGAGTACGAGAGAGTCGGTAAACAAGTTGCTTCAGTTTGCAGATCCGATGAGGGTCGCTAACTATCATCGCGGGGTGGTAGTTAAGTTGGTTATAACGCCGCCCTGTCACGGCGGAGGCCGCGGGTTCGAGTCCCGTCCACCCCGCCAATTTTTTGGAACCAGGACATGGTTCAAGTCTCTGAAATCCCTGAAAAATAAAAATTGAACCAAACCGGGTAACCGTATGTCAGAAGCACAACGGATCGGATCTTGCCCATTAACGGGGGCACTTCGGATCTTGGGATCTTGCCGGATCTTGCCCATTAACGGGGGCACTTCGTCTTTTGTAGGAACTTTCGTTTAGCTGCAAAGGACCCGAACTCTCAACCGATAGTTTTGAAAGTTTCTAAATCCATAGGCTCGCCTCGAAATCATTTCCATTTTGTTGTGCA
>JAEUWE010000130.1 GCA_016791465.1 Pseudobdellovibrionaceae bacterium | reverse complement strand
CTGTTCAACAATCGTCGCCGCAGCAGTGACTCCGTCTTTTTCAAGGCGGGCGTTGAGTTTGTCTTGCTCCCCTTGATCCCATACTGTGCCAATCCCGCTCGCAATGACGATCGCCGCGCCAGCGCTGAGCCAAATCGCCGTATCCCGACTGTCCTTACTTATACCTCTCACAATTGAAGCCTCTAAGGTCAGTCGACGTTCAGAGGTTTTCACGATCTCGCTAAACATTTCAAGCAACTGAGGGTGCTTCATAAATGCCCAGCCATCAATCTTCACTAAGGTTCCATCCATGAACTTCATCTTCACATTTGGTTGTGCCAGGCCAAGTCCTCGAATCTCTATCGAGGTCAAATCCGCATAGAGGAGCCACCGATTACATTGCCAAACTCCAGTTGGAGTCAGGCGTATTCTTTTGGATAAACCTGAATAAATCACTCCAGCAAAAAAGAATGGGCAGACAGCCAAAATGAACATACCCACCACCATCAGCGTGTCTTTAAGCTTAATGCCTGAAGTGAATATGGTCGGCAAAGCACCGACAAACATGACTAGGATACCGATTGATAAAGCCAATAACAAAAAATGTATCACCAAAATGCCCGTTGGCATCTTAAGGTCAATTTCATTCAAACTTCCGTTGCTGCTTGAGAACGGGCGAGCAATAGGAAACTGATCTTGTAGCAGATCGGCAAGACCTTGTAGTTGCTCCCCCATGACTAGAAAGCTCGTTCTCTTCGCCTTCGGACCATAAGTAATCGTGACCGAGTTCTGATGTGGGTTGTAACTGGTGTGGAGAATCTCAGAAACCAAAATTGTCTTCGCATAGAGAAAATTTTCAATTCTCAGTTCGTCTCTTCCATACCAGTATTTGAAAGACGAGAGCCAATAGATTAAGCCGGCACAAAATGAGAAAATTAAAAACAGCGTTACTTCTGGCCAGTTTTGCCGAAAAACATGAAATCCCGCCACAGCAAGACAGATCATCATTGCGCCACAAGTGAGGCTTCTTATGACCCTGGGAGAACGATAGAGATTTGGTTTTTCGAGTTGCTCGGTCACAAGCATCTCCTCGGAATTTTCTATCGATAAGACGACATCAACTCAGTCTGGCTGGCCCTTAGGCCGACTCTCCCCATTCATTGGACCTCAGCCACTGTTCTTTGAGAACATTCGATTGGTAACAATTGCTAAACACTGTTATGTTCACACTCTGCTTCGAATTGATTCAGACCGCTCGGTCTACTCAATACAAAACACCAATGGGTTGTCCGCCCGATGCGAATCTCGCCCGGCCTAGTCGGCAAAATTGATTTTGGTAGGCATAACGACATCTGCTTAAACTAAACCTGTGAAACGAACCCGACGTCTCGCCATTACAAACTGCCTGATGCTTGGCCTCGGCATATTGGCCGCACTCTTCTTTGCCGCCTACGACCTGATCGCGCTCTTTCAAACTGGCTGTGTCGACATTTTTAATATCGGGATATTCTGCGGCTCTGATGCGATCGTGCCCGCGATTGGACAGACAGCACTCTATGGATTGACCGCAGCTTCGTTTGCTCAACTCTATTTTCGGAAGAGCAAGACTGAGGGCTCAACGAATCTCGAGTGAGGGGAAGAATGACTTCAGGATCTGGGGGCTCGAGAGGCCTTCGGCGGCCATGCGATCGGCGCGCGTGAGATCGATGCCGAAGCCGTGGCCGGCGCCGCGTCCCTTGAATGTCCAGGTGGCGCCAGAGTGCTCGGCCACGAGCGGGCAGCTCGGGAGATGGAGCAAGTTTCGAAATTTTTCGCATTGAAATACGCGACGAACTCCCTTGCCCTCACGCCCCATCGTGACCTGCACGGTGCCCTGATTCAAATTGCGCTGGATCGAATACACCGCCTGGCTAAGTCCCAAGGCTCGGCCGATCTCGCCTTCGCTCGACTCAACCGACCAGTCGCGTTCGCCACCAATCGCAAACATCAACCACGGCTCCTTCAAGTCGCCAACAAGATGCTGACCCGAAATCTCCTGCGCAATCCTCGAGTACTTTTCTCCAAAAGCGACGCCGGCATCCTTGTTCCGCGGTCCAAAGACCTGACAATGAGTCGTGTCGCAGATGGGGCGACCGAGATGACGCCCACGTTTGGCATTTTGAAGATTGAACTTCACGACAAGCGCCAAAGCCTTCAGCGTTTCATGACGTCCGTCAGGAAACTC
>JAEUWE010000017.1 GCA_016791465.1 Pseudobdellovibrionaceae bacterium | reverse complement strand
TACTGCCACACCGTGTTTGAGTTTACGACCGATGCGCTGGGCTCTCAAAATGCAGTCCTTGCCGGCGGACGCTACGATGGATTGATTAAAGACCTTGGCGGACCACAGACTCCTGGCGTTGGCTGGGCCTTTGGCATCGATCGCCTCGCCGAGCTCTTGCCAGATCTTCCAGCTTCGGCCGAGCCAGTCGCGATTGTTCCCTTGGGTGACGAAGCCGAACAGGCCGCGATTTTACTCTCAGAAAAACTTCGGGCCGCAGGAGTCAAAACTGACATCGGCTATTCAGGCAATCTCGCTAAACGCATGAAACGCGCCGACAAAATCGGCGCCCGGGCCGCTGTGATCATCGGTTCAAATGAGCTCGCAACGGGAGCCGCTCAGGTGAAGTGGCTAGAAACGGGCACGCAAGAGTCGATCGCACTGAGCGAACTCGCCGAGCGCCTGATCACACCCAAGTGACCTTTTACGCGAGCCGAACGACATTTTTTCATCGTCCATGCCTCTAAACCACGTTCTCGCTGGCCTGAACCAAGCCCGAAACTAGCAGCACTGATCCAGAAGACACTGATTCCGGAGGGCCGCTATGAGCAACTTGCCATCATCAAAAATGACGAGCTTTCTGACCGCTCTCGTTTTTCACACGCTGCTTTCATTCCCACTGCTGTCGATCGCTCAATCTCGCGAAGACAAGCTCCTTGAGCAACGCCGGAAAATCACGGAGCTTTTATCGCAGAGTGATTTTGCAGGAGAAAAGCCACCCACCTTCCTCGCTGACGGGAAGCTGAAGACTTACGACCCTGTTTTGCTTTCCGTGGTCGCAACACTCCGCTCAAGGCTACCTGAGGCACCTGGAGCCTGGAAGGTCTCACATCTCATCGCCTCGTCGAGTAACGAACTCAGCAGTTGCCAGGGACCTTTCCTCTATCGATATCGCCGCTCTCTATCTGGAAGTCCTTTTACATTTGTTATCCTGCCAGGATCGTTTGCGACGATGACACGCGGCTCTTTTCTGAACCAAACAACCGCCGCCCTTGATCGCAAATTCGGCGACCCCAATATCGTCGCCTTCGACGGATTTCTCTCTCCCGCTTTTCTCACTGGACGATGCCGCGAAATCCCTTGGGACGGCGCCAAACTCGCTCACGACCTTCTCGTTCGATTGGCGTCAGAATTACCGCGAACATTCAAAAGCTTCGATCCGAAACACTCCGGTCTCATCGGATACTCCGGCGGTGCAATGCTGATTTCAGCCATGCTGGGACATGATGGCAGTAATTCTCGCCCAACATTCGGCCTTGGCGGAATTGCCTTTAGCCCCATTCTTCATGGCTCGACCACTTTTCACCTTCTCGATCGAAAGTTCGCACAGAGCGCAATTGATCCCGAGCTCGGCCTCACGACATTGGACGCTGAGAATCTCGCACAAATGGCCAAAAACCATGGTCCACCTCACTGGGACGAGATTGAGGGACTCTATCTCAAAAACCCGAGCAACTTCCTCCAGCGCGCTTTCAACGAGTTCTCGTCGGTCGATCTTCGTGCCGCGGTCACCGCCACCGCGTCCAACCCGTGGCTTTCTAGTCTCAACTTCAAAGCGACAAATGAATTGCGCGAGCGAAAAGACATGGCAAAAAGGCCTGGGTATTTTGATGCTTTCGCCAAAGATGGCTTCGGTCTTGGTCGAAATCTTTCAGCGACTGAACTCGAACAAGAGTTCGATCGGGTGACAGATGTCCGCCCGCTCCATCGCCAGGTTCGGGCGCCGCTTTTGATCTACTTTTCTCAAGACGACCCTATTCTCTCGAATGCCGATCGGCCCGAACAGCCAGCCGCAATCACGCAGATTTTAAAAGAGGCCGAAAAAAATCCCGCCATCACGGTTTTCAATCCCATCTATGGCGGACACACGGGCGCCGGGCTGGATCACATCTTTGACGATCTGGTCGGTACTTTTTTCGATCAACCCTGAGCCGACAACATACGCAGTTGTTCTCTTCTTGATAAGCCGCGGTCAGCGGCATCCATCGTTCAAATACTGGAACTATCTTCATGTTCGATCGCCTCAGATCGAATATAACCCATCGGCACAAGTGGCTGCAGCGAGTAAACCTTTTGCTCACCGCCGATTCCCTTTCTCTTCGAAAGAAAAGGGACTAGAACCACCCACCAAATTGGTTCAACCCTTGGAGTGTCACGTGTCGACTTCGTCGTCCCGCACCAGCAGACTTATCTCGAATCTCAACGTTGTCGCTGCAGCGATCGCGCTCAGCCTTGCTTTTGGCATCGTGCCGAACAACGCGGAAGCCTCAACAAAGCCCTGGGTTTGCAAACTGGCGTTTGATGCGCGCGGAACCGATATCCAAATCCTCATTGGCTACTCGAAAATCTCTGGCCTAGGCGATATCACCTGCACCAACCAACAGGATGGCCAATCGACAAGCCAGCGAGTTGGCGTCGTCATTGGCACTCCTGTCGTGTTTCCGCGAATCTCTTTCGGCCCCTCCATCCACGTCAAAGGCACGGCCTCGGTTCCAATGGACTCCGGCGATCCTCGTGCCTTTCTTGGATCCTATTTGACGGTCGACGCCCGCCTGGGACGCAGCGTTCTCATGCTGCAGCTTTTAAAGCAAAACAGCTCGCTCGCCTTCGACCTCGATCTCGAAGGGGTGGATGGGTTTGGTATCGCCGTTGGTGGCACCACTGTTGAAATCAACTAACTGGCAGCTTTAAGAACTCCCAATAGTCCTCAACGTCCCAAACGGGGATCGCCGCCGAGCGCCTTGAAATAGGCTCGTACCCTAGTGAAACCAGTGTTTTATTTAGGCGCAGTTATACATTGCGTCTTGAGTGTTTACTCCACTCTAGGGTTCGCTAGAGATATGAGAGAACTCATTCAAACCGACAATCACAGCGCCGCTCGTCTCAAAACGCTACAGGACCTTTTTGACTCCAATCCAGACGCCTATTGGGCCCACATCGGCGATCGCCTGAGCTGGTTTAAAAAATGGACCACTCTTAAGAAAACTCGATTTACTTCGCCCGTCTCCGTTGAGTGGTACGCCGGCGGCACACTCAATGTTTCCTACAATTGCATCGACCGACACTTGGCTTCAAAAGGCGATAAAGTCGCCATTCTCTGGGAAGCCGACGATCCGGCAACCCCCTCTCGACACATCACATACAAGGAGCTGGCACGCGAAGTCGGCCGCTTCGCCAACACTCTCAAATCCCTTGGCGTTAAACGTGGCGACCGCGTCACCATCTACATGCCGATGATCCCCGAAGCCGCTTTTGCGATGCTCGCCTGCACACGGATCGGCGCGATTCACCAGGTTGTGTTCGGTGGTTTTAGTCCTGACGCCATCGCCGATCGCATGTTTGATAGCCAGAGCGACTTCATTATCACCTCTGACGAAAGCCTGCGTGGTGGAAAACACATTCCACTCAAACTCAATGTCGACGAGGCCATTGAACACTTGGCCGAACTCCCCGGCGCACCAACCGTGCGACATGTGTTGGTCATTCAACACGGCCCCGGCACTGTTCAAATGAAAGCCCCGCGCGATCTTTGGTACGAGGTCGTTTCAAAATCGCAACCGACCGATTGCACTCCAACTGAAATGTCGGCCGAAGACCCCCTCTTCATGCTCTACACCTCGGGCTCAACCAACAAACCAAAAGGCGTTCTTCATACCACCGGCGGCTACCTCGCATGGGTGTCTTACACACACGACCTCGTTTTCAACATGCAAGAAAACGACATCTACTGGTGCACGGCGGACGTCGGCTGGGTCACTGGCCATAGCTATATCGTCTATGGCCCGCTCGCCAACGGTGCAACCACCGTTATGTTTGAAGGAACCCCCACCTACCCAACCGCATCGCGGCTTTGGGAGGTCGTCGACAAACACAAAGTGACAGTTCTCTACACCGCACCAACTGCAATCAGAGCACTGATGCGCGAGGGCGAGGCACCAGTTAAAAAAACATCGCGCAAAACATTGCGTCTCCTCGGCAGTGTTGGTGAGCCAATCAATCCTGAAGCCTGGCTCTGGTACTATGATCACGTTGGCGACCAGCGGTGCCCGATTGTCGATACCTGGTGGCAGACCGAGACTGGTGGGATTCTCATTTCACCCGTGGCCAACGCTTTCGATCTCAAACCTGGATCAGCGACAAAGCCGCTGCCAGGAATCCTTCCACTTCTTGTCGATGATAAGGGTGTTGAGCTTCACGGTGAGACCTCCGGCAACCTCTGCCTTCGCGACTCATGGCCGGGCCAAATGCGAACGGTGTACGGCGACCACCCACGCTTTGAACAAACCTATTTCTCCACCTATCCCGGCTATTACTTTACCGGTGACGGCTGTCGGCGCGATGCGGATGGTTACTACTGGATCACCGGTCGTGTTGACGACGTACTCAACGTCGCCGGCCACCGCCTCGGCACCGCTGAAATCGAAAGCTCACTTGTTGCTCACCCGGCGGTCGCAGAGGCCGCAGTCGTTGGCTTTCCGCACGACATTAAGGGGCAGGGCATTTACTGCTACGTCACATTGAAGGCCGGAAAGACGCCGAGTCCTGAACTGAAAAAGGAGCTGGTCGCCCATGTTCGGCACCATCTCTCACCAATTGCGACCCCCGACAAAATCCAATGGGCGCCGGGTCTCCCCAAAACCCGCTCAGGAAAGATCATGCGGCGAATCCTAAGAAAGATCGCCGAGGCTGGACTAGACCCTATTGCAATGGAGACTCTGGGCGATACCAGCACTTTAGCTGATCCTTCGGTCGTGCAGGACCTTGTCAACGGGCGGCTGAGCCCCTGACAATAGGGGCACATGTCTCAACACGCTCCTTCTGCGGCGACAGTCGCAGGTACAAAACGATTTTTCGATCGACTCAAAACGAGCGAAACAGCTCATTTGAGTCTACCTCCAGCAAAACTCGGCCGCACGGGACTCATGGTGTCGCGTATCGGCTTTGGTGGATACCGCATCCACGAGCACGATCCCGATCACCGCGATGCACTCAAGCAGGCAATCCTGATGGGATCGAATTTGATCGACACGAGCTTCAACTACACCGATGGCTCAAGCGAACGCGTCATCGGCGGTGTCGTTCTCGATCTTATCAACGGCGGCCAGATTAAGCGTGACGAAATCTGTATCATCACAAAAGCGGGTTTCATTCAGGGCGCCACTTTACAAGAAGCAAAACGCCTTAAAGAACGCGGCGAGCTCTGGCCCGATGTCATCGAACTTCCAAATGACACTTGGCACTCAGTTTCTCCCGAGTACCTGAGCTATTCCATCACCCAGTCACTTGAGCGACTCAAAGTCGATACAATCGATGGGGTATTGATTCATAATCCCGAGGTGTTCTTTAAAGCCTCAAGCAAGAATATCGACGCACGAAAGCTCTTTTATAAGCGAATGATGAATGCGTTTAAACATCTTGAAAGCGAAGTTCAGCGCGGGCGTATTCGCTTTTACGGAGTTTCTTCAAATGGTTTTCCGGAGCCAGAGAATCAGTCCACTCATGTCTCGCTAAAAAAACTGCTGGAGGTCGCAAAGGAGGCCGCCGGTGGTGACGATCATCACTTTTCAGTGATCCAGTTTCCCTTCAATATTTTTGAATCAAACCCGCTGCTGTTCCCACAACAGGATGGCGAACCACTTCTCGCCGCAGCCAAGAAGGCCGATCTCGGGGTTCTCACCAATCGCCCGCTCAACAGTCTTCGCGAGAGTCGCGTCGTACGCCTTGCCGCATTCCGAACACACGATCCCGTCTTTATCAAAGGCGAATTGCACGCAGCTCTAGGGCGTGCAATTGAGCTTGAACGCGAGCATCCTTTTAAACCCAAAGATCCTCCGCAGGGCGTTCGCTGGGCCCATGAGCTTCGCGAGCCACTTGCTGAACTGAGCGACGTCTTGGCGTGGCGCGATTTTTCACTCACGAAAATTTATCCGTCGATCCGCTCCGCAATGGCCCGCGTTCCAGCAGAAGCACAGGGGTGGCGAGCTCAGTATGAGAATGCGATCTCGCGACTTCTTGATTTGGTGACGTCAGATCTTGAATGCCTGGCGAACTCACGCGCCCTGCTTCTCATCGAGCAACTCGACACCTTGGCCGCTCAGCTCAAAGAAGAGCCAACTCTGTCTGCACGCTGCATCTCAATTTACACGTCGATCCCACAGATCACTTCGGTTTTGGTTGGAATGCGTCGACCGGACTACGTGAGCGATGTGCTCTCCGCCAGATCGCAAATCGAGGAGAAGGCGGTCCGCGAGCTTCTTGTCCGTCTCCAGCGTCACAAGAGCTAAAGCTCTACGGAGCCCGTAACACGGCTCCGATTGATGACAACCCTTGCCTTTCGCACTGTGCCGCGAGGATACCTGATCCCGAATAACAGGAGGTCCTCATGAGCTGTCTGCGTCGCCACTTGCTCTGTATTGCCGCGGTTCTCAGCATTTCTGTTCTCGGTATGGCTCAGCCGGCGCACGGCCGAGCAGCCCTATTTTCTGCTGAACACACTCAAGTCGACGGACGTCCGATCTACACCGAGATTCACCGTGCCGGCGCCGATCGCCCCGTCGTGATCCTTTTAAACGGTCTGATTTACGATATTTCGCGCTGGAATCCAGTTGCCGAGCAATTGGCTCAAACAGACCTCACTGTCATCAAAATGAGTTTCTCCGCTCAACCCGAGAGCCTCGCTCTTTCTGGCGATGAGCGTGCGCCGACACCAGAGTTTCTAGAGCACGGTCTGAGCGTCAATGATCTCGCAAGCGAAGTCGACGCCGTTCTTCACCATTTCCAGATTACGAAGCCCGTGACCGTGGTCGGACTATCCTATGGAGCCGCCGCCGCAACACAGTTCGCACTGACTCATCCCAAGCAGGTCGATCATCTACTTCTCCTCTCTCCCCTTGTCGTACCACTGGATACCTACGACCCTTCCGGACAACATCTCCGGCAGTGGCTCTCGGGCGTTCGTCTATGGGAAAGCGCAACCTGCGCCCTCTACGGCTGGTTGAATCCCTGGCTCTGTCAGAGCGAAGACTACTGGTATGATTCGTTCTACAATTCGATCTACGAAAACTACCTCTTCGTTCGCGTGCAGCGAACACCAGATGGAATCAATCCGCTCACGTATAAAAAAGCCGTCTTTCATTTAGTACGCGCCGTGCGTGACTTTGATCTCAAGACACTGGCCCCAAAACTGAACAACGTTCACATGGTGATCGCCGAGGGCGACGACGAACCTCTTAAAAAGGACCAGATGACCACTTGGAAGCGCATTAAAGAGTCGGCTCGGCGCAGCCTTGCGCACTTCAACGGTGTTGTTCACGCGGTACCAGATGAAGCGCCGACGACGACCGCCGACTGGATCGGTCGTGTTGCCGCCAGTGATTCGGAACTGACCAATGGCGCTGAATTTAAGGTGAACGCCGCACACTAAGCGGCTTTGTTGTCGATAACGACTGATGGCAGCACAAGGTTATTCACCTCATCGAACTGCTGTCGGTCCTGAGACTTCCACATCGCATGCGAGTCTAAGAAGATCTTCACAAGCTGCGGATCGAACTGACGACCCGCAAAGTCAGCAAGCTCCTTATAAGCCACTTCTGCCGGCAGACCTTTGCGGTAAGGCCTTGTGGCCGTCATCGCATCAAATGTATCGACCACGAGGATAATACGACTGGCCAGAGGGATCTCTTCACCACTCACGCCGTGCGGATAACCTCGACCATCAAATCGTTCGTGATGATGCCGAACGCCAGGGATCGTGAGCTCGTAAAACTCAACCTGCGAGAGCGGCCGCAAAATTTCGACTGACAACACGGGGTGTGACTTCATCGTCTCATATTCATCATTTGTCAGCTTGTCGGGCTTCAAGAGAACGCTATCCGGGACACCGACCTTGCCAATGTCGTGGAAGAGTCCAGCGAACTCCACGATCTTCTGATCAAACTCATTGAGACCCGCCGCGAGGGCCAGGGACCGGGACATTCGCGATACGCGTACACAGTGCTCGTACGTCGCCGCATCTTTCATTCGGACCATCGACATGATCGATCGAGCCACACCAAACGACCATGTAGGAATATCGTATGCCATGCCAATTCCTATCGGGATCCCGCGACCAGAACCTAAGTCTGTGTCAGAGTGAATTGGCATTTTTATGTTTCAAGCCGAGACGGCTCGACTCAAATCCCTTTTCGAGACAAAAAAAAACGGCCAGACCGACAACCGAAGAGAGAGGGGTCTCCCGATTGCTGGTCTGGCCGCAAAAGACAAAATCAATTACTTCGCTGTTTTTTCAGCTTTCTCGACAACATCAAACGCCGTTTTGCGAATGGTATCAGCATAGCCAAAACCTGTTTCACAAAGACCGCCGCCAACCTTCAAAGCTTCTTGTTGAAACTTCAAACCATCTGCAAACTGCGCCGTCGCAAACTCTGTTCCTTTGCGTGCAAAAGCAAAAGTTTGCTCTGCCACTGTTTGCGAAACAGCCTGCGAAATCTTGAACTGCTGCGCAAAAAAATCCTTCCACAAATTTGCTACGGCAACAGCCGTTTCGAAACCGGCACCGAAGGCCGCTGGATTGAACGCATTCCCTGTGTTCGTTGATGCCATGAATTCCTCCCGAATTGTTTGGCTAGGTCATTTAAGATGTCATTTTGGATCCATCACCATGTTTCGCCTCTGTTTGCTCCGACGCAAACAATTCGAAATTCCTGAACACACTTAGAGCACATGCTCTAAGTTGTAACCTAGACGAACCTCCGCTGAGCACGATTATCTTGCTTCCCATGAGTAGCTCCTGATCTGCTTAGGCAATGAGGAACCAAAAGAAAACAAAGGACGGCTTGAAGAATCGCGATCTTCAGCACTGGCTGACGGCGATCGACAAAAAGTTCATCGCGCTCGCCACCAACGAGCACGTCCTCAACTCGGCTGGACTTACACTCAACGCGATTTCGTATTCACGCCTTCTCCTCAAACGACGGACGCCGTAGAGCATGCTATCGGGAGTTCGGCTTCTTGAGCACTCTAAACGCTTTCCCCTTCTCGACGATCGCCTCTTCGAAGCCTCGGGTTTTGATACTGTCTTTCGAAGGGGCTCGATGCGCCTTCGCCTCTACTCTGCATGGGAAGCTCCAGCCAAAGCCCGCGTCGTGATATTTCCTTCGCTGATCAATCGACCCTATATTCTCGATCTCGGCCGTGGAAAAAGTTTGATTCAAAACTTCCTGCGAAACGGAATCGAGGTTGCGCTCTTTGACTGGGGCATCCCAGGGGAATCCGAAGTCGACCTCGGTCTCCAGAGCCTCCTCCGCGACCGCATCCGGCCGGCACTGAATGCGCTCGAAGCTCTCTCGCCGCTTGCCGAGGATGCCCCTGAAACGGTCCTTGGCCACTGCCTTGGAGGCAATCTCGCGCTCTATCATCTTCTTGAGCAACGCCGATGCTCCAAAAGAACAGCGCGCAAACAGCGTCTACTTCTTCTCACCACGCCAATCGACTTCGACAATAACTCCATTCTCAACACCTGGTTTCGAACACCGACTTGGAACCCGGATGCGTTCGCGAGAAGTTTTAACCACATCCCATGGCCTGTCCTTCAAGCGAGCTTCCTCATGCTCAAACCCAGCGCCACTCCGATGAAGTGGGTGGACTTCGCAAAACGCGCAAAGAGCCGAGATTTTCGCGAAAGTTTTTTCCAAATGGAGCTCTGGTCAAACGACAATGTGTCGTTGCCCTCGGGCCTCTTTCGAGACCTCTTGATTCCACTTTATCGCGATAACGATCTCCTCATGCGAGCCGAGGCATTTCGCTCAGTCGCCCCGAAGACACTGGCCCTTATTGCAACTGACGACCACATCGTTTCTCTCGACTCGGCCGAAGCGGTGCGCGCCATTCTGCCGTCCGCCGAGTTGATTCATGCCAAAGGTGGCCACATTGGCGCCGTACTCTCAAAGCGAACAAGAGAAAGCATCTGGCCAAAGCTCAATGAGTTTATTCTGTCGTGATGAGCTCGCCATAGCTTCGTCGATACGAAGAAGCACGCCGCGTTTTCGTAGTGACCGAGGGTCTACCACCAACAGCAGCTCACTGTCAAACCGCATGAAATGGAGAGAAAGCACGTCCGCAAAACTAAAACCAGTAGGTATTCGCGTTGCACGGGGAAGGATCCCAGCTGTTTGGAGAGGAGGATTGAGCTCAGCTTCGCTTGGCGAGAAATGCGAGCGATCGCGGCCAGAATTCGCGATCAAAGAGCTGAAGGGCCTCTTTCCAGTCATTTTCGGAGATCGTCTGCGAGAGACGACGGAGCTTCATCTCTGGAACGGTATCGCGGTCCGCAAGGACCCGTTTAAAGCTCGGATGCTCATCAAAATTAGGAGCAAGCTCAAACATCAGCGCGGCAAAGCCCGCAAGGTCAGAGACGGATTGAAAGCCGTAGCGGCGAGCGCGCATCACGGCGACCTCCACACGCTTTTCAAGCTGTTCTCGACTCAAGTGCTGAACGACGCGCGAATGATGGCCGCGCAGGTGCCACTGAATCACCTTCACCAAATCGCCTTCAATCGCTCGACCACACTGCTCCAGTTGCTTTCGCCCAAGATCCAAAAGACAAGCCTCAGGACGAACGGCTTTTCGTGATTTCACTCCAACAGGAGAGCTCACGATCTTCACTTCCATGCTGTCAAGATCAGGAAGACCAAAGGCATCAATCGGCCCAAAGAAACGCGCTCGCGACGACGCATCCCAGGTCTCAAGGAGTACACCAAGAACCGATGCGTCGTGAAATCGCAAAAAGTAAGGATTCTCATCAGGGCCGCGAGCAATCACAAATCGCTGCAGATGCATTGCAAGTTCTTCGAGAGAGTATCGAGAGATAACAAACACACCCCAACGCTCGGTCGAAAGACCATCGAGAAGAAGCGAAAGCCCCTCGAGAGGCACCTGCACCAATCGCGGAGGCTCGTACGTGACCCGATCCCACGCGATCATTTCATAGAACTGAGGATCCGTGTCGCGAAGTTCAAGCTTTCGACTGGGCTCGAACGCGTAGCTTTCAAAGAAAGGATCCAGCAGCGCATAGAGCTTACCTGCGGCTGAGAGCGCCACAAGCTTCTCTCGGGACGCGAGGTCAGAATCCAAGGCCGCTGAAGATTTTAAAAATGACGGTGCACCCATACTCGGATGACCTATCGGATTTTTACACGAAGCGCCTGAAGCCCTATTTTTATCATCTTCTCAATTCGAGACGGTGACACCGCTTCCTTTTTCACTTTACAGTCTCAATATGAGCAGAATGCGCCTGAACAATCCATTTCGATCCGCGCCACGCCGACGACGATCGAATTTCACTCTCATCGAAAAAATCAATCCGAGTAAAATCGGCGCACCTCCGGGCACACCGATTCACGTCGGTCAGAAGCCCGAGTTTGATCCGTTCATCACCGCCATTCGCTTCTCTGAAGATCAAGTCGAAGAATGGCTTCACATCGACACCAGCGGCCTTCAAACCCTCACGAAAACCAACGACCGCGCTCTCTGGGTTGACGTTGAGGGCGTCCACGATGTGAACCTCATCACGCAGGTCAGTCACACTCTCGACCTTCACCCGCTCACCAGCGAAGACGTCGTGAACTGTCATCTCCGACCGCAGTTTGAGTCCTATCCCGACTACTTCTTCTTCGCTCTCAAAATGATCTACCTCGGCCCCGAAGATCCATCGCTTCCCGGAGGCAACCGACCGCTCATTTCAGAACACGTGAGTCTCATTCTTAAAGGCCAAACGCTTGCCACCTTTCAAGAGAAGCCCGGCGATATTTTTGGCCGCATCCGCGATCGCATTCGAACCAAGACCGGCAAAATCCGAAGCCGCGGGACCGACCATTTGCTCTATGCCCTGCTCGACGCCATCGTCGACGGCTACCTCCAGGTCGTCGATCAGCTCGCAGAGCGAATTGAGCTCCTCGAGGACGAACTGCGCAAAGGGCCGCGCGACTCCCACCTTGCGCAAATTTACGCACTCAAACGCGAAATCCTCTGGCTCCGAAAAACCATCTTCCCCGTGCGAGATCTTCTCAACAAAGTTCAAGTCGAGCAGAGTGTTTTTCAAGAGAACACGCGGATCTATCTTCGCGATCTGTCTGATCACGTCTCGCAGGTCACAGATTCGCTCTCGCTCTCGATGGAGATGATATCGGTCCTTGTCGATACGTGGCACTCAATGACCAACCAAAAAATGAATGCGATCATGAAGACTCTCACGATGATCTCAACCGTCTTTCTCCCTTTGAACTTCATCGCGGGAATCTATGGAATGAACTTCGTGCACATGCCCGAGCTTCAATACGAACATGGCTACTACACGGTGATCGCGGGGATGTTCGCTGTGGCACTCGGAATCGTCGGCTTCTTCGTCTACAAAGGGTGGCTCTGGGAGCATCCGGAGCGCCCGTCAAAAAATTGACTGCCTGCACACAGAGCAGTTTTACTGACAGAACAGCGACAGATTCTCGTCGGTGACGCGCCCTGCATTAGCCAAAAAAATATGCAGGAAACCCTGCGAAATGACGCAAATTCTAGGAATTTGGCAGGCCTAACAGCGTGAGACCCGTGCTCAAATTTCGACGCAAGATCGCAAATAAAAATCTTCTCAAGATACTTCTTAAATCCTCTTTGACAGAAAAAAAGACCACCAATAGCGTCGATCGAATGGAGCCGGTTCCAAAGCGGAACTACTGATTGAACACTGGCTCCAAATCCGCAGCCAGAGCGGATGCGGCGAAGATGACCTGTTTGAGATTCTTTGAGTTGATTCACCGAAAATGAATTGATTCAATCGATCCCCCGGTCACTCCAAGCCGTCTCCATCTCGGCCGCAAGGATGACCGAACGTAAACATAAACAAAAAGCTTCAGCAGTCGCCCTCAACCAGTGACCTTGAGCATGATGTCTCGAGACCCGAAGCAGGAGGCCAACGGAATGGAAATCACAAACAATACTGAAACCACGGCAAAGCACGACAGCTCCGGCCCAAAAAACTCAAGCGCAATGGGCGCCGCGGCCGTTCCGCTGATGCGCGTAAAAAAGCGCGATGGCCGACTTGAACCCGTGAATGTTTTGAAGATCGTTGACCGCGTCACGCGTCTCTGCGGCGGACTCAATGAAGTCGATCCGCACCGTGTGGCGATCCGCGCGATCTCTGGCCTCTACGACGGCGCCACCACCAAAGAACTCGACGACCTCTGCGTCCAAACAGCATCATTGCTGATCGGCGAAGAACCGCAGTATTCGCTCCTGGCAGCTCGCCTGCTTTCAACATACATTGATGAAGAAGTCGTCACCAGCGGTGTTCGCAACTTCATGGAGTCGATTGAGTTCGGCCATAAAAATGGCCTCATCGCCAACCAAGTCCTCGAGTTTGTTCGCAAACACCGCGAAAAACTTGAGGCGGCTA
>JAEUWE010000253.1 GCA_016791465.1 Pseudobdellovibrionaceae bacterium | reverse complement strand
CCACGAAGCAATTGAAGAAGCTCGGCCCTCGCTTTGACCTTGTCGGTCGTTCGCAGCTCCGTTTTTAAAACAAGAATGTGTTGGTTCGACTCGCGGGCCGCCCAGATCCTGTTGTGTGGTCCTTCGTAAAGGACGTAAGGCATTGAGTTTTGAATGCCGCTGTTTTTTAGGCGAGCCTCCTCGGCCATCGCGCTGACCGTGGCCTTCAACCGACCGAGTCGCGTTGTGGCCGAAAGGCGTTCGAGGCTTGGATCCTTTTTGGCCAGTACAATCACCGTAAAAAACAATCGTTCATCGGCGGGATCGGCAAGCTCATTGATGATTCCGAGTTCAAGTTCCGTGGTTCTGAGCTTCGAGTTCTGTGTCGATGTGAATCGATATCGAGTTGGTACTTCGACAGCAGAGGGAGGAGCACCGGCCAACGCCATCGACGTGCCGATCGTGAGATTCAGCAACAGAATGAGAAGGTGGCGAGTCATTGGTTGGCCAGTTGAGCTCGAGTTTTTGCCGGAGTTGAAGGGGCGTTGTCCATCGCAACTCGAATCGGTGCCGGCATTGTGCCGGGACAGAATGTCGATGCATCAGGCATCATTCGGGCCATTGCGTGCTCGATGCGAAAGCATTCACCGCTCAGTGTGACTTCCAGATCACGACTGCCGAAGGCCTGCGACTTCAGGACGAGTTTGCCATCGTTGTCACACACTTCGAGGGAGCCATCACGGTATTCAAACTCAGTCCCTAGAAAACCTTCGGTCGTGGAGTGATAGGCGAGTACGAGTTTATTGCTTACATCGGCGCGCAAAAAACTTCCTCGCGACTTATTGGCTAGTCCTGGAGCTTTGTTATTGCGGAGAAGCTTAAGCATGTCTTTTAGAAGCGGCGAGTTTGAAGTCTCAATTTGAGACGCAGTCGTAGCACAGATCGGAGCGGCGTGGGCGCTCAGGCCGAAGCCGCTAGAAGCCATAAGTCCAAGGGCAAGCATGACCTGTCTCATGACCTTGAGGAGTTCAATCTTGGGGCCAGGCCAGCAAGAAGGAGCTAGTGAGAGAGTACATTGGGACGTCAAATATTTAGTCGTTTGTCTCATGCTGACTCGAAAGACTTGTGCTTGAGGCGCCGATAAGTCGAGCGTGGGAAACCTTCTCTTTGTTCTGGTATCACTGTTATTGCCGATGACTTTTGCTCCTGCTGTTGCTGCTGCCGATGTGAGCTGCGAGTGCCCGACGTCGTCCTGTGGTGTCTGTGAAGCCGAAACCGGCGTAACTTTTTATTCTGAGAAGTGCGGTCCTGGCGGCTCACGTGTTCGTTCGTGTAAGCGTCCAACGTGTGTCGCTGTTCCGGAACAGAAGATCTGTCTTGCGAAGCATCAGCAGTCGCTTCAGGATGCGACCCGCGAACCAGCATCTGCGCGCGGTGAGCGAGCGGGCGAAGTAATTCTCGCAGTCGGTAAAGTGTCAGTTCGGCGCGCAGAGGAGCAAGGCGAGAAGCCACTGACCACCGGAATGCAGCTCATTCGTGGCGACGAGATTGTGACCGGAGCGGATGGTCGTGTGCGCGTTCGCTTTCCCGAGCTCAGCGAAATTTTTGTGAATCCCAATACCAATCTTCGCATCGATGAGGCCACAGGCACGGCGAGTGAACCGAAGCGTCGTGTTCTTATGCAGTTGATGAAGGGGAAAGTGCGAAGCCGAGTGACGGGTCGCTATGACAGCAGCGAGTCGCGATTTGAAGTTCGAACAAAGGCGGCTGTCGCAGGCGTCCGCGGGACTGACTTTGTAACGAGCTTCGAGCCTGGTCCCACGCAGTGGACAACTGAGGTGCGAACGCTGTCGGGAGAGGTTGGACTAAAAGGAATTCACCCGTCGTCCGGTAAAGCGAATGTGACGGCGATGACCTTTGCGGCCTACGTCGTTCCGGCGCCTTCGCCAGGAGCGAGCGCTGAAGAAATTGATGAAGCGTTGAGTCGCGGCTACACGAGTCCTGTCCTCAAGATGGGGGAGGAGGATCAGCGGGAGCTGGACCGCGACATTCTCGCTCCACTTGGAGCGGCCACAGTATCAGCGGTCCCAGCAGACAGTGTTGCGGTCGCTGCGCGTTTGCCATCTGCGGATTCGGAAGCGGAAGCCAGCGCACTCTGTCACGGTCCTCGAGGCGACTTCAATCAGTGCGCCTGGAGCTGCGAGGGTAATCCAAAGGGCGAAAAGAAATGCCGCACCGATCTCAAGGGTGTCGCCTGTGTAAGACGTCTTTGCCGCGCGAATGGACAGTGGGCTGAACCGACAATTCTGACACCGCTTCAGGGTTCAAAATGCGAGGCTGAAAAATCCGTCGTCAGCGATTGCGGCTCGTACTGGTAATTGAGTTCAAGCGGTCTTTTTATCGGTGCGCTCATCGGCGGCTGCCCGCATGGTTTTCTCGAACCGCGGGTAGCGCTCAAGAATGCTAGAAAAAGTATCTCGGCGCAGAATAAAGAGATCGCAATACGTTGTGGCTCGGGCGGTGGCATTTCGAGGATTCGATGTGAGGAGAGCAGTCTCTCCAAAAAATGATCCTTCTTGCAGCGTTGCGATATGATGGCCATCGCTGCCAACGATTTCAATAGCCCCGTTTTGGATGAAGTACATGGCGTCGCCAGGTCCTCCGGCGTGAAAGACTTTTTCCTCTGGCACAAGAACAAGTGGTTCAAGGTGCATCACCACGTCGAGAACCATTTCTTGGTCGGCGCCGCGAAGCAACGGAACTTTTGAGATCACATCTTTGTTCAAGAAGAGCGAAACTTCCGACCGCAATCGCGGTGGCAGATGATTGAGGATTTCGTTGTTGTCGTAGCCTTTGTGGCTGTCCCAGAGATATCGATAGTAGGCGCGAATGCGATGCCGAAGGCCGGTTGGCACTTCGTTGTAGCGCATGAACGCTTCGACGCGGTCGATGATGGCGAAGATGCTCTTCGCGGGCCGCGTCCATTCGTGCCAAGAGGCTGGCGACGTTACTGAGAACGTAGCCAAAAAAGCCGACGCCGACGATCATGGTGAGGGACGCATACGCCATCTGCAGCGGTGTCTTGGGAGAGATGTCGCCGTAGCCAACAGTCGCCAGCGTCGTGACGGCCCAGTACACTCCTCGAATGTAATCAAGACTTCGAACTCCTGAGAGGCCACCGGTTCCGGCTCCTAGAAAGACCCATCCACACGAAACCAGGTGCACAACGACTGGAACGATAAACCCCAGCGGGATCAGTCGCGCCGCGATCGGGTGCAGAGAGTCAAATAGGTCAAGAATCTCGCGCACCGTGAATAAGTGCCGCAGCATGAGGAGCTTAAAGACAAAAAAGAAAAGCGCCTGCTTTCCAAACAGCGGATAGAGAATACCGACGATTGGCACCGCAGCTAAAATGTCGAGACCGAGAATCCATAGACCGGGATCGTCGACGAGGAGTTGCCAGTTCTTCTCTTTGACGGTTCGAGCGATGCGACGGTGGTAAGTGAGCAGGAACAAGGCACAAACCGACAGCTCGATCGCGATGTCGACCCAAAAGGCTTGGTCGAAAAAAACAAGTCGAAGTGGAATCCAAATTCCGATTCCTAAACTTGCCGCAATATTGATGAGCGAAAGCTCAATTGATGTGGTGCGCACAACCACTTATCGGGAAATTCGACTGAGAACTGACGGTCGAGGTAACGAGAATAGCGCCGTTTCGGGTGGTTCCACGTTGGAACAAAGAGCCGGACTAGTACCACTTCTTCGCGCTGCAGCAGGGCTCAAGTCGTGTAGGGCGTCTGCGCTCGTGCTTTAGGTGATGGCATCACTCTTGTACTGGGATCCTGCGTGTCTGCAGTCGTCGCTGTCGAGGAATTCATCCCCACCGACGATTCCACACGGGGGAATTTATGAAAACACTGATCGCACTCACCGCACTCTCTCTTGGCGCAATGTTCTCAACTCCAGCACAAGCCTTTGTACGGCCGACCGAAGGATTCATTGCTGAGCAGTGTGGCCCAGCTCTACAAACTCCCGAATCGATCGAAGCCAGTGAAACTCTGCCGGGCTCTGAAGAGCTGATGCCAGCCGTTTCTCAGGTCTGCGTTGGGTCGATTGTCGGAGTTGAATCAGACCTGCCTCTGCAGGCCTTTGAAATTCGCTTGAACACAGGCGCAAGCGCAGTCTATCGCGTGACTGGTGTAACGAACCTTTTCGTGAAGCTGCTTTCCGGAGCAACTCGTTCGAACGTCACGATGGTCGGTCTTTCTGGCGATGTCGCGACAGTTAAAGTTGTGCGCATGGCCGATGGACAGGTTCTGAGTCTGAGTGGTCAGGCCGGTTCCTTCCAGTTCTCGGTTCCTGAGCTCGGCGCCATCTTCTCGATGATGTAGCTTTTAAGTGCCTCAAGTCGCTGTCTAAGCTTTGAACGCCTGTTGGTCACAAATGAGCCCCAGCCTCTCCAGGCCGGGGTTCTGTGCGTTCAGGGGCTGTCATCTCAAATATATTCGATTTAAGGCAGAAATTATGGCCCTGGGCTTGTACTACACGGTTATGGACGTGCCCGAAGGAGGGCTATATGAACCGTGACTTGCGACTTTGGAAAAAGGCTTGGCCAAAGATGTTACTGGCGATCGCTGTGCTCGGCTCGGCCGCTCAAGGCTTGGCAGAGAGCTTGGATGCTGGTCCAAAGGACCTTGAGCTCAAGGCGACGGTTGTTCGCAAAGGTGGAATGGCGAACGTCATTTTTCAACCTGTGAATGCCGCTGGTCCGGTCGATGTCTATGACGCCAAAGGCAGTCGCCTCGGGCAGCTCAGCTGGCAGGCCCTGTTTGAAGTTCAGGTCAGAGAGAGCACTTTGAAAGAGTCGATGACGCCAGCAGGAATCGATATCCAAAAACTCCTTCGCGATATTGGCGCCGTTTCAACAGTCGATGGCCAAGCACTCATCAAAGCCGACCTTCCGTTCTCTGTCCGCCGTGAGGATGGAACCGAGGTTTCAGCGGGAGATACCGTCTATTTTAGACTCGCGAATGTTCTTTCCGATCGAAAAATCGAGCCGGTCGGTGCCTATGCGCCACCCCAGGCCGACAAGGCCAGCACTGAGCTTGCGCGAGAGTTTAACGACAAGCTTTTAGAGGATGGCGTTCAAGGTTCGGTTCCGGAGCAAGCGCGACCGGCCCCAAAGAAGAAGCATTCTCACGATGTTCACGCGGGAATTCCCAACACGCCGCTCGTTGAGCCGCGTGAAGTGAAGGATCCCTATGTGAGTGAAAACGATCGCTTTCTTTCGGCGCCAACCTGCGACTGTGCGCGAGGCGCGTGCAATCAGTCGTCTTACTTTGGCCGTCGCCGGACGCTGAAGACAAAGAACGGTCGTACCTCGTCGGCGTTCCATTCAGGGCTCGATATTGCCGGCGGAGCGGGAACAGAGATTCGCGCCTCTGCCGATGGTTGCGTTTCGAAGCAGCTGACCAATAGACACGGAAGCTGGGGACTGACGGTCTACATCGATCACGGCAAGGGCATGACGACTCAATACTCGCACATGAAGGGCTTTGCCTCATCGGTGAAGGTCGGCCAGTGCTTTAAGCGCGGAGACTTGATTGGTTATGTCGGCGCGACCGGTAACTGCACGGGGCCCCACCTTCACTTTGGTGTCTATAAAAACGGCAAAGCGGTGAACCCCCGAAATTACCTCCTGGCGCGATCGAACGGAGACTTTTCGATGACTTGTTCGGAGCTCACGGCCTTCAATCAATCGCTTCGCGAACAGGCACCGGCGTTTGCGGACGCCATCGAGGGCCGTTCTGGAGCGCCTGGTTACGCTCAGGCCGCGCCTGCCGAACGCCAGACTACGCGTCAGTAACGTCGCCGGCACCGCCCTGTGGCGGCATACGGTCGACTTGACCTGCAAATTCCTGCGATTTCCTGTTGATAGCGGCCACCTTTGACCGCTATACCGTTCTTTCGGATTTCTGTGATCGAACGTCCAGATCTCTGGTTTCTGTCTGTGGTGATTGTAGCTCAGTTGGTTAGAGCATCGGATTGTGATTCCGAGGGTCGCGGGTTCAAGTCCCGTCATTCACCCCATTTTTCCCAAATCCTTTTGGCGAAATAGACGGCAACTACGCAAAATTCCTCACAAGTGTTTTCAATGAGTTACGACGACGCGGACCCCGGAAAAGGTCCTCTGGGAGTCGCTCGGGTCCGGGCGGTTTCCTACTTTTTCCTACGATTTCCTACTTGGAAATCGAGGGACTTCAGCGCCGAAGAATTTTTCGAGAGTGCCACTGGATCTTGCCCATTAACGGGGGCACTTCGGGATCTTGCCCATTAACGGGGGCACTTCGTCTTTTGTAGGAACTTTCGTTTAGCTGCAAAGGACCCGAACTCTCAACCGATAGTTTTGAAAGTTTCTAAATCCATAGGCTCGCCTCGAAATCATTTCCATTTTGTTGTGCA
>JAEUWE010000396.1 GCA_016791465.1 Pseudobdellovibrionaceae bacterium | reverse complement strand
TGAGCATTCGGGCGAGTCAGGTCTTGGAATCGTGAAGCCATTGACGCTAACCTAATATAAAGATCGCGGAGGAGCACGTGTCACAGCATCAATCTAAAAAACGCATAGGACTCATGACCGGTGGTGGCGATGCTCCGGGGCTCAATGGCATTATCGAAGCGACAGTTTGTGCTTTGCGCGGGACTGCGGTTGAGCTGGTCGGGATCTGTGATGGTTTTGAGGGCATTTACTCGGGGAGCACCGTGCAACTGACACCCGAGGGTGTTCGAGGGTTTCATGGGGCAGCGGGCACGCTCTTGGGAACTTCGAATAAAAGTGGAACTCGTGGTCGTGAGGCCGAGTTTTTAAAAGCGTATGGGAATCTGAAGCTTGACGGACTGATCGCGGCTGGTGGGGACGGAACGTTTGAGGGCCTAAGCCGTGTGATTCAGGGACTGAAGCTGATTGGGGTCCCGAAAACCATCGACAATGACCTGGCCGGTACGGACGTAACCTTTGGCTTTGATACCGCTTGTGCTGTCGTCGCCGAGGCCGTTGATGCCCTTCGTGCGACGGCCGATGCGCATCGACGAGTCATCGTGGTTGAAACGATGGGACGCACGTCGGGTTGGATCGCGCTTGGCGGTGGACTTGCGTCGTATGCCGACGTGATTTTAATTCCGGAAATGCCAGCCTCGCGTGAAAAATTGAAGGCGAATATTTTGAGTTTACGTGGGCAGGGGCGGCGTGGAGTGATGGTTGTCGTTGGCGAGGGTGCTTGTTTTCAAGGCGAAAAACCCCGCGTGGCCTTTCGGGTTCCCGGGTCGCCGCAGGCCGAGCGCTACGGCGGTATTGCTGAGGAGATCGCTCGTTGGATTGAAGCCGAGACGGGATGGGAGTCGCGGCACGTGGTTCTTGGACACTTACAGCGTTCACGGCATCCGACGACAACTGATCGCTTTATCACGGCCTCGATGGGTGTTGAAGTCGCGAGGATGGTGACAGAAGGCGATTGGGGCAAGGCGGTCGTCGTTCGCGGTGGACTTGTTACCCGTGCTCCTCTGTCCGATATCATGAAGCCGGCTCGGCTGGTGACGCCTGATCATCGTTGGGTGAACGTCGCGAGAAGCCTCGGTCTGTTTATATAGCAATCGCAATAATTCCTACATCGAACGAGATTTTTTCGGCATTCTAAGTGAATGTCGAGTGAGTTTCCCTTTGCAGCGATGCCGGTTCCTTTAGATCGAGTGATAACCCCTGTTGGTCTCAGCCGGCTTGAAGAAATACTTTCATCTCTGATTCGTCACACGGATTTTGGCTTTTGGATGTTTGAAATGGATTCAGAGAACCATTTGGTTTCTGAGCAATGGTGTCGGCAGCTTGGCTATCAACCTGGAGAGATTCGCGGTAGTTTTCAGGACTGGCGCTCTCTGATTCATCCCGACGACTTCAAGCGAGTTGAAGAGAACTATAAGCGGTACCTTGCAGGTCAAAACGATCGATACACGCAGGAGTTCCGCCTCCGGCACAAAGATGGTCGATATTCTTGGTTTCGAACAGACGGCGGCACCTTGCGGGACTCTGATGGCCGGCCGATTGCCGTTTTCGGTTGGCATATCGACATTGATAGTCAGCACGCATCGGACAATCGAATTGAAAGTCTGAATCGTGATTTGAATGCTGCCCTTGAACTGGCCACCCTTGGTGAGCTTGTTGGTGGCTTAGTTCACGAGCTCGCAAGTCCAATCACAGTTTTGCAAGTGAGGTTGGCGCTGGCTGAGCAAAAGCTCGGGGCAGCTCCGGTTTCTGAGGACGATCCGGTTGCGCGCTTGGTGTCTGAGCTTCGGCCGGCCGTGGAGCAGATCGTGCAGGTTCATTCGGGCCTTAGAACACTGATGCAAAATGGGC
>JAEUWE010000249.1 GCA_016791465.1 Pseudobdellovibrionaceae bacterium | reverse complement strand
TGCTTTTGCCTTTTCAGAACTGCGGTTCGGGCTTTCAAGTGGAGGGGGCGGGCAAAACGGTTACGGCATCGTCGGGCACTGGCGCACCGACCAGCACGATTGACGACATCAACATTCCAAAAGAAGTGAAGCCCGCGCTTCTCTGCGGAGAAGACGGCTACAACTATCTTCGTCGCAACTACATCAACAAAAACTGCGCCGCCTGTCATGACGACAAGGCGCTGGCGTACCCGCTCTTCGGTCGCAGCGACAGCTCACTCGCATTTCAAACCGCGAAAGGAATCACTGATGAGAAGTGGCACAAGACCACGACTGAAAACGGCTTTTGCTATCCAAACTGCAATCTGAGTACATCGGGTCAGATGTACAAGGCGATTCAAGAATGGCTCAAGAATCGCAATTGTCCATAGTGCCGTAGTGATCCGTAGTGGGCCGAACGGCCTCAAACTGTAATCGTCTCTTTGTACTGACCAAAGACCTTGCGGAGTGAGTCTGAAATTTCGCCGAGCGTGCAGCCTGCTTCGACGGCGTCGACAAACAACGGCATTAAATTCGTCGTTCCATCGGCAGCAGCGCGAATCTTTTCGAGGTGCTGCGCAACTGCGTTCTGATCGCGTTTGGCCTTAAAGGCCTTGAGTCGTGCGATCTGTTCTTTCGCGACCGCCTCAGAGACTTTCAGAATCTCTGGCGAGTGAGATTCTTTCTGAATGAACTCGTTCATTCCAACGACGATCTCTTTTTTCGATTCAACAGCGCGCTGATACTCGTACGCCGCTTGTTGGATTTCGCGCTGGATCCAGCCGGTCTCGATACATTTCACCACGCCGCCGAGCCCTTCGATGCGCTCGATGTAGTCGATGGCGCGTTTCTCGAGTTCGTCTGTGAGTGATTCAATGTAGTAAGAACCCGCAAACGCATCGATAACGTCGGCTGCGCCCGATTCGTGAGCGATGATCTGCTGTGTGCGAAGGGCGATGGTGGCGGCCTTCTCGGTCGGTAGACCAAGCGCCTCATCCATCGAGTTTGTGTGCAAAGACTGAGTGCCGCCGAGCACACTGGCGAGCGCCTGAATTGTGACGCGCACGATGTTGTTTTCGGGCTGCTGTGCCGTGAGAGTTGAGCCCGCAGTCTGTGAATGAAAGCGAAGTCGCCAGCTCTTATCGTCTTTCGCCTTGAAGCGATCTTTCATAATGCGAGCCCACATGCGGCGGGCGGCGCGGAACTTCGCGATCTCTTCGAAGAAGTTGTTGTGAACGTTGAAGAAGAACGACAGACGTCCCGCAAACGAATCGACGTCGAGGCCCTTGTCGAGAGCGGCCTGTACGTAGTTGATACCGTTGGCGAGCGTGAACGCAATTTCTTGCGCCGCCGTCGAGCCGGCCTCGCGAATATGGTAGCCGGAGATCGAGATCGTGTTCCAGTTCGGAACTTCCTTTGCGCAGTAGTCGAAGATATCGGTGATCACGCGAAGAGACGGGCGCGGTGGGAAAATATAAGTGCCACGCGCGATGTACTCTTTCAAAAGGTCGTTCTGAATTGTGCCGGTGAGTTTGTCGGCACTGACACCACGACGACGAGCGACCGCGATATAGAGTGCGAGAAGAATTCCGGCAGTCGAGTTGATCGTCATCGACGTTGAGATCTTCTCAAGAGGAAGATCCTTTAAAAGAATTTCCATGTCTTCGATCGACGAGATAGCGACGCCGACTTTGCCAACTTCGCCAGTCGACATAATGTGATCTGAGTCATAGCCCATCTGTGTCGGCAAATCGAAGGCAACCGAAAGACCTGTTTGGCCGCGATCGAGAAGCATTTTATAGCGTTCGTTCGATTCGCGCGCAGAGCCGAACCCTGCGTACTGGCGCATGGTCCAAAGACGACCGCGGTACATCGTTTCCTGTACGCCGCGGGTGTAGGGAAACTCGCCAGGATGTCCAAGCTTGTCGTGTGCAGACCAATCGCTCGAGTCGTAAAAAGGTTTCGGTTCTTTGCCGCTCGATGTTTTAAACGACTCTTTGCGATTTTTTGCCATAACGATTGCCTTTACTTTACGGGCTCAAAAGTGACGAGAGTCTGACCAGATTCGACGGAGTCGCCTGGTTTAACGAGAATCTCTTTAACGCGAACTTCGGCCGCCGCGCGCATCTCGTTCTCCATCTTCATCGCTTCCATGATCAGAACGGGCTGGTTGGGTTTCAACACGTCGCCAACTTTAACGAGAGTTTTGACGATCTTTCCGGGCATTCCCGCAGAAAGATTGTCGCTGCTGCCCATCTGGCCGCCTTTTTTGAGCGACTCGTGCAAAAGAGCCTCGTCGTTGTAGATGCGAACGGTGCGGAAGCTTGAACGCGTGTAGACAGTGTAGTCGATACCCGAACCTGTTCCGTAGACGTCGATCAAATACGATCCGCCTTCCCAGATCAGGTTCACGAGGTTCTCAACCATTTTATAATCTTGTTTTGAGATCTCGTAGCGAACCCATTCGCCACCCTCTTGTTGGAGAGAAACATTCCATGCATTTCGCGTCTCGTTGATGTCGATCTTGTAGTGTTCGCTCCACTTATCGCGCATCAAATCGCCAGCTAAATCGGCTTCAAAAAACATAGTTACCTCACTGGTCCCGAAGGCTGTTGGCGCGGCCCACGGTCTTCCATCGGCTTGCGACGTTATAGTCAGAAACGCTCTTCGATTTTTTATCGTTGAACGCAGCAATCGCGGCGGTGATCAAGAACACGTGATCGTCGACGGCCTTGAAGAGCTTCGGCATTTTAACTTCAAGATCTTTGTCGCAGAATTGTGTCGTGTAGGTGCCATCGAGAAACTTTGGCGCCTGCAGGATCGACTTGTGCAAAAGGATATTGGTTTTAATGCCTGTGAGCGTGAACTCGGTGAGCGCGCGATCGAGACGGCGAATCGCGGTTTCGCGATTTGGGCCCCAGGCGATCAGCTTCGCGACCATTGGGTCGTAGTGAATCGGAACTTCGTAACCGGGATAGGCGTAGGAATCGACGCGGATGAATGGCCCTTGCGGGTGTCGGCAGCGGCGAATCAAACCAGGTGAAGGGACATAAGTGATCGGGTCTTCGGCGCAGATACGAGCTTCGATCGCATGTCCGCGCTGAACCACGTCTTCTTGTTTGAAGCTCAGGGGCTTTCCCATCGCGACGAAGAGCTGTTCTTGAACCAAGTCGATGCCGGTCACCATTTCCGTGATCGGGTGCTCGACCTGCAGGCGCGTATTCATCTCCATAAAGAAGAATTCTTTTGTCGTGTTGTCGAAGATGAACTCAAACGTTCCGGCGCCGCGGTAGTTAATCGCTTTCGCCGCCTTGACGGACACGTCGCCTAGGCGCTTTCGCACTTCTGGTGGCACGGACGGAGATGGACTCTCTTCGATGATCTTCTGGTTGCGACGCTGAATCGAGCACTCGCGCTCAAAGAGGTGCACGACATTGCCGTGCGTGTCGCCAAAGACCTGAACTTCGATGTGCTTTGGGTTCTGAATAAAGCGCTCGATGTAAACGGTGTCGTTCTTGAAGTAGTTCAAACCTTCAGAGCGAGCGGCGCGATAAGAGCTTTCGAGATCTTCGATCTTGTGAACAACGCGCATCCCTTTGCCGCCGCCACCAGCCGTGGCTTTGATCATCACGGGGAGGCCGATCTTCTCGACGACCTTCTTTGCTTCTTCGATTGTGTCGACCGGGCCGCCTGAACCAGGAACGGTGGGCACGCCCGCATCGCGCATCAGGCGAATCGCCGAAATTTTATCGCCCATCGAGCGAATATTCGCCGGAGTCGGTCCGATGAATGTGATGCCGGCTTTTTCGAGCGCGTCGCCAAAGTCGGCGTTCTCGGAAAGAAAACCGTAGCCCGGGTGAACGGCGTCGGCGCCGGACTTTTTAACTGCGGCGAGAATGTTCTCCGCTTTCAGGTACGAGTCTTTCGATGGCGCAGGTCCAATGTTGTAGGCCTCATCGGCCAAGACAACGTGAAGACTGTCGCGGTCAGCATCAGAATAAACAGCAACCGACGGAATACCAAGATCGCGGCACGCGCGAATGACTCGCAGGGCGATCTCTCCTCGGTTTGCAATCAGAACCTTTTTAAACATAGCGAGGCTCCTTCAATTACAGGGGAATATTGCCGTGTTTTTTCGGCGGATTGGTGTCGCGTTTGTTCTTCAGCATCTCAAGTGCATCGATGATGCGACGACGAGTCATCGCGGGCTCAATCACTTCGTCGATGTAGCCGAGCTCGGCAGCAACGTACGGATTGGCGAACTTCTCTTCGTAATCCGATACGAGTTTCGCTTTCTCTGCGACCGGGTCTTTCGCTTTTTTCATCGCCTCACGGAAGATGATATTCACGGCGCCATCGGCACCCATAACGGCGATCTCTGCCGTTGGGTAGGCGAGGTTGACGTCGCCGCGAAGGTGCTTTGAGCTCATGACGCAATAAGCGCCGCCGTAGTTTTTACGAGTGATGATGGTCACTTTAGGCACAGTGGCTTCAGCATAAGCATAGAGAAGCTTTGCGCCGTGAGTGATGATGCCGTTCCATTCCTGATCGGTTCCAGGCAAGAAGCCAGGTACGTCAACAAAAGTGACGATTGGAATATTGAAGGCGTCGCAGAAGCGAATGAAGCGTGCGGCCTTGCGCGAA
>JAEUWE010000331.1 GCA_016791465.1 Pseudobdellovibrionaceae bacterium | reverse complement strand
GCTTAACCTTGCATGCAAAAATAACTCGCTGGCTCATTATGCAAAAGGTACGCGGTCACACTTGTGTCAGACACATAGTGCTTCCACTGCTTGTAGGCTTACGGTTTCAGAATTCTATTTCACTCCCCTGCTCGGGGTTCTTTTCACCTTTCCCTCACGGTACTATGCGCTATCGGTCACCAAGTAATATTTAGCCTTGGAGCGTGGTCGCCCCAGATTCCCAGCGGATTTCTCGTGTCCGTTGGTACTCGGGATACCTCTAGGTCTCTTGAGTCTTTCGCTTACAGGGCTATCACCTTCTTTGGCCGTACTTCCCAGAACGTTCTGCTAGACTCTCCAGTACCATATTGAGGTCCCACAACCCCTCGTTCACAATGTGAACAAGGTTTGGGCTGTTCCCCGTTCGCTCGCCACTACTAGGGGAATCTCGATTGATTTATTTTCCTGAGGGTACTGAGATGTTTCACTTCCCCTCGTTTGCTTTCTGTAACTATGAATTCATCACAGAATACCAGACATGCTGGTGGGTTGCCCCATTCGGAGATCCCCGGCTATAACGCCTGTTACGGCTTACCGAGGCTTTTCGCAGTTATCCGCGTCCTTCTTCGCTTCTTGGTGCCAAGGCATCCACCGTAAGCCCTTAGTAGCTTAAAACTAAAAAACTAATTCGATGAATATCCCAGCTAAAAATCACCGAAATTAATCTGTCTTCTGCATTCAGCATAGTGTGTGCTCAATCGGCGAACCGAAGAACTGTTTTAAAGGTGACCTAGTAATTCTGGAGAGAAAACTAGAACCGCTAAAACCACACTGACAGAACATTTCGATTTATATGTTCGATCAGCATTCAATTTTCAAAGATCACGCGACATCTGATTACTCAAACATCACAAAACACAAAAAACTCCAGCGTCTGCACTGCTCAGTCAGTCTGAACACGACCAGTACTCAAACTGGTGGGCCTGGGATGACTTGAACATCCGACCCCACGCTTATCAAGCGTGTGCTCTAACCAACTGAGCTACAGGCCCGACGCCTTCGCTCTCTCAAAACTAAACAGCTAGATAAGTGTTTGGGTTGACCTCGGATACTGCATCTCTTGCGAGATGACAAGTCTCCTTAGAAAGGAGGTGATCCAGCCGCAGGTTCCCCTACGGCTACCTTGTTACGACTTCACCCCAATCATCGACCCTACCTTGGGCGCCTGCCTCCTTACGGTTAGCACAGCGACTTCTGGTAGAACCGACTTTCATGGTGTGACGGGCGGTGTGTACAAGGCCCGGGAACGTATTCACCGCGGCATGCTGATCCGCGATTACTAGCGATTCCAACTTCATGAGGTCGAGTTGCAGACCTCAATCCGAACTTAGATCAGCTTTATGGGATTGGCTTCACTTTACAGCTTCGCAACCCTTTGTACTGACCATTGTAGCACGTGTGTAGCCCTGGACATAAGGGCCATGAGGACTTGACGTCATCCCCACCTTCCTCCGACTTAACGTCGGCAGTCCCTTTAGAGTGCCCAACTTAATGCTGGCAACTAAAGGCAGGGGTTGCGCTCGTTGCGGGACTTAACCCAACATCTCACGACACGAGCTGACGACAGCCATGCAGCACCTATGCAGCAGCCCGAAGGCGACAACATCTCTGCTGTCTTCCACTGCATTTCGAGCCCAGGTAAGGTTTTTCGCGTTGCATCGAATTAAACCACATGCTCCACCGCTTGTGCGGGCCCCCGTCAATTTCTTTGAGTTTTAACCTTGCGGCCGTACTCCCCAGGCGGGGTACTTAACGCGTTAGCTTCGGCACTGAAGGGGTCAATACCTCCAACACCAAGTACCCATCGTTTACGGCGTGGACTACCAGGGTATCTAATCCTGTTTGATCCCCACGCTTTCGTATCTCAGTGTCAGTACTCGACCAGATAGCCGCCTTCGCCACCGGTGTTCCTCCAGATATCTACGTATTTCACCACTACACCTGGAATTCCACTATCCTCTTCGGTACTCAAGCCAAACAGTATCAAATGCACTTCCCGGGTTGAGCCCGGGGCTTTCACACCTGACTTATAAGGCCACCTACATACGCTTTACGCCCAATGATTCCGAACAACGCTAGGACCCCTCGTCTTACCGCGGCTGCTGGCACGAAGTTAGCCGGTCCTTTCTCGAATGGTACCGTCATTTTTTTCTTCCCATTCAACAGAGCTTTACGACCCTAAGGCCTTCATCACTCACGCGGCGTCGCTGCGTCAGGCTTTCGCCCATTGCGCAATATTCCCTACTGCTGCCTCCCGTAGGAGTCTGGACCGTGTCTCAGTTCCAGTGTGGCTGGCCATCCTCTCAGACCAGCTAGGGATCGTTGCCTTGGTAGGCCATTACCCCACCAACTAGCTAATCCCACGCAGACTCATCTTTCAGCAATAAATTTTTAACCCCTAGGCCCTCAGGCCCTGTGGTCTCATGCGGTGTTAGCTATCCTTTCGGATAGTTATTCCCCACTGAAAGGCAGATTATCCACGCGTTACTCACCCGTGCGCCACTCCGTATTGCTACGTCGTTCGACTTGCATGTATTAGGCGCGCCGCAAGCGTTCGTTCTGAGCCAGAATCAAACTCTCCAGTTATATAATTTTGCATCTACGCCGAAGCGCTTCTGCGAAACTTACTCCGAAGAATCAGAGCTATTTTTTGACTTCAAAGTTAAAACCTCAAATTGGACAATTATGACTACGGTAAGCAAAAACAAGAGCCGTATTCATACCAATCAAGCTGTACAGCCTGATTGCAAGCAAAACCACTTACGTGGAGCGCTTGGCCAACAGAGAGACCCAAACACTTTCATTATCTAGCTATTTAGTTTTCAAAGAGCGACCCAAATCGGAGACACAGTTTCTAACCGCGAACTCCCTTCACGTCAATGCCTTTCAAAAGATTTTTGAGGTTTTTTTGCGAGTGCCCAAGAACCCAACAACGCCCTCCTGGGAGCCCTAAAATTGCTCGAGTTTGCAGCATATCTGATAGTTTTTGCGCGCAATCGATGCATTCATTGGCCAGAATCGCGGCAACGCATTGAGTTATTTTAACAAAAGAAGACAAACTTATCGGGCGAAATCAGCTCCAAGAGCCAATTTCCGGCCGAATTCTTTTTTAGAAATGAGAAAAAAGAGAGCGTCAACCGCGGGGCGAACTCAGAAATTCGACTGCGCCATCTCTCACAGCGGCAGAATAAGTCTCAATTCATAACTATTCGGTTATGTTTTTTTATAGTTCGATTTCTTTACTGAAGAAGATATTAAAACTCTCCGGCCTCACTCGAGCCGCTCCCTAGGGACGGCTGCGGTTTACGGTTACGCCTAGGCGTGATCGCCGTTTTTCTTTCAGCCGCGGAAAGACCATCACGCTTCAGACGCATGGTACGAAGCCGTGGATTGCGGCGATGACTGCGAGCGAGTGAAATCAAAAAAAAAGTCACATGAGTCGAGCTGAGAATCAGAGCCAAAAGAAATGTGGTTCGAGGGCTGATCTTTGAGTGATTCAATTTTTCGGCGAATTGCGTTTTGATAATGAGGAAAATTTGGTGGAGGCAACAGGGATCGAACCTGCGACCTTCTGAATGCAAATCAGATGCTCTCCCAGCTGAGCTATGCCCCCACACTGAAGTCTTCTCTCATTTGCTTGCCTATCAGACGATACGCAGTTCGAGGGAAGACGTCTTTACGCATCTGGAATGCGCGAAGAGACAGTCGAATCTCACCTCTCTTTGAACATGTCAAGAGAGGGCGCTGAAAAGCGAGATTTTGCTCCGGATTTAGGCAGAACTAGGCGCTGGCGCGAAATCCGACGCCAATTGCGATATAGGGAAGAATGAGCGCCCGCTCGCGAGCCACGTCAAATCCGACAGTTTCTGCTCCGCGAATGATGGCTTCGAAGAGATCTTTGAGCAGGGGAAGATCTTTTTCATCGGAGTCGACGGCGTCTTCGATCGCTTCAATGACCGACATGATATCGGGCGTGGTGACAACTTTTGGTAGCTTCGAAAGTGATGGCGCCGCGGTGCCGGCGGGAACTGTGCGAAGGACAGGTTTGAACCCAATCAAGCGGTCGGTAATCAAAATTTTAGTTCCATCCTCGAAATTGACCTGAACGAAGTCGCGGCCATCGGTATCAGTTCGCATCAGAATGTCTTGCAGGCGAGCCGCTGGTACCTCGATGCGATGACCGTCCATACGCTGACGGATCACCAAGACCGCTTCACGATGCTCAGTTTCAAGTCCACTCGAGCCGCTCGCGAACTCCACAATGCGGTCTAAAATCGCCATTTGTTTTCTTGATGCCGTCGTGTCCAAAACGAGTCCTCCTGCTGCATCATGCGGCGTTGTGGCGTCCTGCTCAGAAACGCTATCGTCGCGTGAAATCAAGCACTTGAGAAGGAATCAGAGATCGTCTCATTGCGAGGCTGAAATCTAGACTTCGTGCGAGCGCGGGTTGTTTTAAGACGAGACGATTGGTGGCGCACTTGCTCTACGCGAAAGAAGCACTTCGTGACAAAGCAAAGTCCAACGGGCATTTTCATAAGCGATGATTATTACACGATGGGCGGGACAGAATCCGCCGACTCCCACTCAGTTGAAGATGCTTTTAGCGGCCGAAGGCCTGGAGCCGGAGCTTGAAACTCTTGCGGCTCACTCGGTCATTCGCGACCATAAGCATCCCTTTGATGAGGTGCGGATTATTGCTGAGGGCATGTTGATTATGGATATCAACGGCAATCAGTTGCTACTTCGCCCCGGCGATCGCATCAGCATTCCAGCCAACACGCGACACTCGAAGACGGTGCACGGCGGAGTCCCCTGCTTGAGCCTTTTGGCGCGGCGGATTTTCTAAGCGTCGGATTTTCCGGATTCAGGCTTCTCTGCTGACGATTCAGAGCGCTTGCCTCGAATCCAGTCTTGATACTGCCGCATGTTTTTCTCAAATCCGCGTTCGGAGAGCTCGAGAAAACGCTCCGACTCGAGACCTGAGGGCAAAAACTCCTGATCTATAAAACCACGCTCACCATCGTGGGAGTATTGATAGCCACGACCATAGCCGAGAGATCGAGACAGCGCAGTCTTGGACGAGCGAAGGGCAAGCGGGATTGGGCGAGAGCCCGTCTTTTCAACACAAGACAGAGCCTCGTTGATCGCGCGGTAAGAGGAATTCGACTTTGGAGCGCAGGCCAGATAGCAGACGACCTGACTAAAAATAATCGACGCTTCCGGCCACCCGACACGAGTCACCGCCTCGGCGCCACTGACGGCCACCTGCAGAGCGCGAGGGTCGGCATTTCCGATGTCTTCAGAGGCAAGGATCATGAGTCGGCGAGAGAGAAACGCCACATCTTCACCGCCCTTAACAAGGCGAGCGAGATAATAAACGGCGGCATCTGGATCGGAGCCGCGAATACTCTTGATCAGTGCTGAGATGAGGTCGTGATGCTCTTGGCCGGTTTTATCAAAGCGCACCATCAGCGAGCCGAGCCGTGCCTCCACTTCGTCAGCGGTCAGTGGCTGAGACGGCGCGGCCTCGATCGCCAACCACTCGACGAAGTTCAAGAGCCGTCGGGCGTCGCCATCTGAGAGCTGCAGAAGTCGATGGCTGGCATCCTCGGAGAGAACCACGTCGACCTCTCGGTCCATCGCCTGAAACCCACGACGAACGAGCTCAAAAAGGTCTTCGTCGGTAAGCGGATCAAACTGCAGAACCTGGCAGCGACTGATGAGGGCAGGATTCAGCGTATGCGACGGGTTTTCTGTGGTCGCGCCAAGAAGCGCGACGTCCCCGGACTCAAGGCTTGAAAGCAAGACGTCCTGCTGAGCGCGGTTGAGGCGGTGAATCTCGTCAACAAAAACCAGGGTTCGCTTTCGCTCGGTGAGTTTGCGCATTCTCGCCCGCTCACAGACCTCTTTCAGAAGCTTCGCTCCGGTCTCGATGGCGTGACAGGTTTCTGTGAAAACATCGTCGCGAGAGCAGATAATGCGTGCAAACGTGGTTTTGCCGCAGCCGGGGGGGCCGAAAAGAATCAAACTGGGCAGCGTTTTGCCGGCCTCTGCGGCCTCTCTCCAGCGCGATGATCCAGAAAGAAGCTTCGGCTGCCCGACCATCTCAAGAAGGGACTTTGGCCGAAGACGCTCCGCCAGCGGGCGATTCGAGTCATTTTGCAGGGCCGATGAAAAGAGATCCATGCCCCTATCGATAGTTCCCAAGGGGCCGCGAGACAAAAGAATTTTGAATTAAAAGAGCTCAGCTCGGGCTGTCGTGGTCTTGCGAACCGGCGACTGACTGCCGTCGTCGCGGGACGTTGCAAATCCAACGAGCTCAATTTTCACCTGAGCGGTGAAGGATTTAACACCGTCTTTGATTTTGATCCCACCAAGATGAAGCCCACAGGCCGCATAGTCGCTCGTCGCAGGTTTCGTTGTCGTGGTATCATTGGAAATCACGTCGACATATCGCTGTGTCACAGTCATGTCGGACTCTTTTGGAATCGTGAGATCACCTCGACCAAGGAGTGCGGCGATCTCCTCTTCGTCGAACTTAATCTCCACTTCGCCATCGATGCCAAAGCCAGTCACGGTGGCCTTGAGACTCACGACGGTAAGAGCGTCGACTGACTTCCACTGAAGCTTAAAGGATTGATACAGAATGCGATATTCTTCGACATCATTTTCAGGAAAATCGGAGCCTGCGGCTTTTGCGGCGGCAGCGGCTATGCAGCTCGCCCCTTTACCAGGAACAATAAAGGGCTTGTCCGGAGATACCGCAATCGCGACAAAAGCTCCGGCGTCTTTTTGCGGCGAGCAGCTGAGAAGAGGTAAGACCATAAAAGCGCTGAGAAGAAATTGAAGCTTATTCTTATGCATTTCGACTCCTCGCAGTTAAAGCGTCTTTCTCTTTGGCAGATTGCGATCGGCGTTCAGAATTCGCGGCGTTAAGAACACCAAAAGTTCGTTTCGAACCTGGCTCTTGGTTTTATTCTTAAACAGCCAACCCAGTACCGGAACCTGCTTAAGGAACGGCGTCCCCTCCTCGGTTTCGCGCTGGTCGGCTTGATAAACTCCGCCGATCACCGTCGTCTGGCCATTCTTAACCATAACGTTGGTTTTGACTTCCCGCGATTCGATGTTGGAGATACCGCCAGTCGAGTCCGCCTCAAACTGCCGCTTGAAATTGATATTCATAATCACATCGCCGCCCGGAGTAATTTGTGGCGTCACTTTTAAAGTCGTCGGAATCTCTTTGAATGATGTCGTTGTCACGGGCAGGTTATTCGCGACCGTCGTACTTTGAATCGCAATGCTCAGCGACTGTTCGATTGTCGCCTCTTGCGCATTCATCGTGACAATACGAGGCGACGAGACGACGCGAGCGAGTGAGTCTCGCTCGAGCAGCGACAGGCGCGCATCGAGGTCACCCAAGAAGTCCAAGGTTCCAAGACGAAGATTGACTGTCGTGGCTGAGCCGACTTGTGTTGGACTGATCCGCGCGTTGTGCGACAGAATACCACCGGCAAATCCAAGATCCTGACCCGAATACCCCCAGTTGATGCCGAGCTCTTTGTTATTCGATTCTCGCGCTTCGACAATTTTCCCTTCAATCATGACCTGAAGCGGTGGCGTATCGAGAGCCGTCACCAGCTGCTCGATCCTTTTGATGTTTTCTTCAGTGTCGGTCACAATCAGCGAACTCGACCGAGAATCCGCCTCAATCGCGCCGCGACTGACAACCTGTGAACCGACCGCTTTCTGAAGCGTATTTCGGATCTGAGTCACCAGCGTTGAAACGTTCGCGAAACTCACTGGCAAAACCTTAACCTTCAGAGGAAGTGTTGCCTCTTGCGCCTCAATGATTCGTCGAGCCTCTTCGGCTTCGGCCTGCAAACGAGCGATTGGCGCAATACGCAGAACCGAGCCTTGCCGAACATAGCCGAGTGCCCGCGTTCGCATCACAATCGCAAGCGCTTGATCCCACGGGATCGAGCGCAGCTTAATTGTGATGTTGCCGGTCACGTCGTCGGCAAGAACGATGTTGGCACCACTTTGCTCACTGATCAAACCAATCACATCGCGCACAGGGGTGTCGCGGACTTCAATCGAAATGGCCTTTCCGTAGTAACGAACATCACCACTGCGCTCATCATCAAGACTCGACGAAGACATAATCTTTCCAGCCGACGAAGCTCCTGAAGAACGAGTGGCCGCAGGTCGAGCTGGCTCCGCGACAACCGGAGAAACCGTCGCCGAGTCCTCATCGTCGGCAATGTTGGCCGATGACTCTTCATCGTCTCCACCCTGTTCAATATCTCCAAAGTCGTCCGATTGA
>JAEUWE010000240.1 GCA_016791465.1 Pseudobdellovibrionaceae bacterium | reverse complement strand
GTCGCAAGAGCCCACAGCTCTCCTCGCTCCTCGCCGGTCGATTGCGCTGCGAAATCTCGCGCGGAACACCCATGCTTCTCAATCACACCAAGCATCGACTCACGATTTGGTTCAAACTCAGAAAAAGCTCCACGCGCCTCTGCGATTTCAGCGCTCACACGATAGCTCGCGGCCCCCATCAGTGCACTCAAAACCGCGGCCCAATCTCGGCCCTCTGGCTCGTCATACGAAAAACCAAGGCTCATCAACAGCGCCCCAAGATTGGCAAATCCCAACCCCAACGGCCGAAACGCATGCGATCGCTCCGCAATCACTGCTTGGGGGTAGCTTGCAAAATCCACCAAGATCTCTTGCGCAAGAATCAACAATCGGACCGAATGGAGAAAGCCATCGCGATCGAAATGCCCTTCACGATCAAAAAATGATTTCAAATTGATCGATGAAAGATTGCAGGCCGTATCGTCTAAGAACATGTACTCAGAGCAAGGATTGGAGGCGCGAATAGGTCCTGCCTGCTTACACGTATGCCAATCCTGAATTGTATCCTGATATTGAACGCCGGGGTCGGCACAAATCCACGCCGACTCCGCAATGGAGCGCCAGAGCTGCCGCGCCGGAAACGTCTCAACAACACTTCCATCCGTTCGCGACCGCGTCGACCAACTTTCGTCATTTTTCACACGGTTTAAAAAATCACGTGTCACCCGCACCGAGTTGTTCGAGTTCTGCCCCGACACGGTTCGATAGGCCTCGCCGTCCATTCCTCCTGAGAACCCCGCTCGAATTAAAGCCTGAGCCTTCGCTTCCTCTTTCGCTTTCCAGCGAACAAAGTCCATAATCTCCGGATGGTCGAGATCCAGGCAGACCATCTTGGCTGCACGACGAGTCGTTCCACCTGACTTTGTCGCACCAGCCGCCCGATCAAATACATCCAAGAAACTCATCAAGCCTGAGCTTTGTCCGCCTCCTGCCAGTGCCTCTTGACGACCGCGCAGATTCGAAAAATTTGTTCCCGTTCCGCTTCCATATTTGAAAAGCCGCGCCTCGTTTCGCACGAGTTCAAAAATCGAACTGAGGCTATCCGCCAAACTCTGGATGAAGCAGGCCGAAACTTGCGGACGCTCAAAGCCATTTGCGATTTGTACTGCGCGGCCTATGGCTTCATTCCACGCCCAGTTTCCACCGGCGCCCGTTTCGCCGTACTCATGCCAAAGACCGCAATTAAACCAAACTGGCGAATTGAATGAGGCCCGCTGCGAGAGAACCAAAAACGAAAGCTCACTCTCAAAACTCTCCGCATCTTCGCGGCTCGCAAAATACCCCTGCTCTTCGCCACTTTTTCTGATCGTCGAAACCACACGGTGGACGAGCGCACGCACGCTTCGTTCTGGCGCCCCAGCGCTCAAACTGTGTCGAAAATACTGCCTGGCCACGATATTAACGGCCTGCTGGCTCCAGCTTTCGGGCGCCTCAACATCCGACATTTCTTCAAGAATGCGCCCCTCACCATCCGTGATTTTCACCTGGCGACGCACCCAGCGCATCTCTGCCAAACGCTCCTTGGCCTTAAAAAATGCCGGTATCTTGAGTCCTTTGCTCATGGTTTTAGTCTCAGCGCGATTATAACGTGTTTCAACTGATGCGAGCGGACCCGGCCTATTTTGATTTTGACCAAGATTTCTGCTAGGCTAACGACATGATCACAGTCAGCGAAACCGCAGCCCAACAGATCCTCCGCCTTCGAAGCGAACTTCCAGCCGACGCTGCGAGCGCCGACAAATTCCTTCGCGTTAAAGTCGTTCCTGGTGGTTGTTCAGGAATGAGCTACAAGCTCGATTTCGACAACGCGCTGACCGCCGACGATAAAGTTTTTGAGAACCACGGGACCAAAGTCGTCGTCGACAAAAAGAGCTTTCTCTACCTGATCGGAATGACCCTCGACTTTGAGGGTGGCCTGAACGGAAAAGGCTTCATCTTTTCAAACCCCAACGCCTCAAAAACCTGCGGCTGCGGAACCTCGTTCGGCGTTTAATCTCCGATCCATTCTCACCATCAGGCTTACACGATTGAGCCTGCTCGCATTTCTTGCCCCTCGGTCACCACGAGATCCGGCTGCATTCAGCCGGCCGGCCCGCCCCTCAGTCGAGAACCATCGTCTAGCTGACCGCCGCATTTAGAACAGGTAAAACGATCGAATGAGAGTTTTAAAGATGAATCCGTCAGATCTTCCCGAAGTCGCTCAACTGGCAAGACAACTCGGATACCCAGTTGATGTTCGAGAAATAGAAAATCGCTTTAGCCTAATCTCCGACAACTCTGACTATGCGCTATTTGTTGCCAAAACAGACGAAAACAAAGCTGTCGGTTGGATACAGATCAATCGAGAGCCGAAATCGTTACTCATTTCAGACTATGCCGACGTAGCAGCACTGGTCGTTGATGAGAACTATAGAGGAAAGGGTATCGGCAAGCTTCTTCTTCAAGAGATAGAAAAATGGGCTCGTCAGAACAAAATAAAGCAAATTCGCCTAAGATCGAACTCTAAACGAACAGACGCACATCGCTTTTATCTGCGAGAAGGTTACCAAATCTCTAAACTGGCCAATATCTTCATGAAAAATTGCGACTGCTCTATCACTGCCGGCGTTTAGTCCAAAATCCGCACGCGATTTGAAAGTTCATCCTGGTTTTCCACTTTCGCCGGCGCCACCGATGCCAAGTGCTCGCCCAGCATTCGAATCGCATCGGTAAACGCATCGACCATGCGTCCACGTTTCATCTGCTCGAGCATCTTGGATAGAACCTCATCGACGACCTTCTGTGATTCCTCATTCCAACCTCGACCATCGCCTCCGGCAAAGGCGCTGTCGGCCAGCACCACAGCTCGCCGCTCGAAAATTGAAACGAAAATAAGAACGCCCGTTCGGCGCTGCGTTCGGCGAAGATCGGACTTTGCAAATTCAAACTCAGCGCGATGAATCACTTCACCCGCAAGATCGGCGACTGGAAAAAGCCAGCGCTCAAACCACTCGATCTGAACGAGAAGCCCAGCAACCCCACGCGAAATCGCAAAGACCACGAGCGCCAAAAGCAACTCAATGAGTAGCCCTAGTGCACTCGCCACAGCCGGATCAGGCCAAAGATCGAAGCGCGCAAACACCCAATCGCGTACCGTCTCGACAATCGCTGTTCCACTCAATGCGAGAGCGCCACCAAGAACCAACGCGATCAATGCAAAAGAAAACCAAAACGCAAGTCGCCGCCCCATCGTCACCGACGTCGACCGCCGAACAATCATCGGCACGATTTCAGCGTCAGTCGTATGCTCAACCTCCGAAACCGCCTTTTCGATTGCCTCAATATCACTCGAACTCAAATATCGATTCAGCCATGAAGGTTGCTTCACTACCATCCTCCCGATGAGCCGCCGCCTGAGAACCCGCCGCCACCGCCGCCGAAGCCTCCACCAAAACCACCTGACGAACCACCGCCGCCGAAGCCTCCAAAGCCTCCGCCGCCCCATCCACCAGGGCGAACACGGGAAACTCCGTGCCGACGTGAAAATGCAGCCAAAATAATCCAGGCGACGATGACGATCAAAATAACGAACGGATTGAGCTGAACGGAACGTTTCCGACGAGTGCTCACAACATTTTCACCGTCCAGTGCTGTTGGCGCCACTTTCGAAACCACCGCCAACACACCTTGAGCAATACCGTCGCTGGTTCGGCCCTGACGAAAATAAGGTGCCATCACTCGCTCAATAATCTCGCGACTCTCAAGATCCGTCAGCTCGCCCTCAAGTCCTTGGCCCACTTCGATGCGAATCTTTCGTTCAGCTTTGGCAATCATGAGCAGGACACCGCTGTCCGTCTTACGATCGCCAAGCTTCCACACTTCGGCTGTCCGGATCGATGCATCTTCGATCGGATCACCCTCAAGTGACTCAACCGTCAGCACACCGATCTGCACTCCTGATTTCTCATCGACTTTCAGCAGGAGTCTGCGCAGCTTCTCTGCCGTCCCATCATCGAGCATCTGCGCCTGATCATGGACAGGAGACGTTGCGAGCAGCGACGCCGCCGGAGGAGTAAATCCCCAAGCAACCACGCTCATCATCATCAGTAAAACTGCCGCGAAAAAACGCGTCACAGGACTCCTTTAAAACTTAACAGCAGGAGCTTTCTTCTCTTCCTCTGTCACCTCACCGCCAAATTGCGGCATCGGCTGATGATGAAAGAAAAATGAATTGGTGATGCTCGTCGGAAACACCGTCACCAAGTTATTGAACTCTTGAATCGACTCAATGTAGCGACGGCGCGCAATCGTAATTCGATTCTCAGTGCCCTCAAGCTCGACCTGAAGTGCTTTGAAGTTCTCGTTCGATTTCAAATCCGGATAATTCTCCGTCACCATCATCAAACGCCCCAGGGCTTGCGAGAGCTGCCCCTGCGCCTTGCTGAACTCCGCCAGTTTCTCTGCCGACATTTTAGTCGGATCGATATTCACCGACGTCGCCTTTGCGCGCGCCTCAGTCACCGCCTGCAGCGTTGTTGACTCCTGCTTGGCGTAGCCCTTGACCGTTTCAACGATATTCGGAATCAGGTCAGCGCGACGCTTATACTGATTCATGACTTCGGCCATGCTCGCGTCGACCGCGTTCTTCGACTGCGGAATCGACTGAATGCCGCAGCCCGACAGGCCGAGTGTCAGCCCCAAAAGCCCCATCAACATTCCGATTCGATTGATCATTTTCATCTCTTTTTTCCTTTCAAAAGGCCGCAGCCCAACGAGGGTTGCACCGGCCTACGATCTTCCACTATACAGTCTGGTCATGATTACCATGAATGCAATCTATCAAGGCGAAAAACACGTTCACCTCACCCACGGCCCATCGCGCTCTGTTCTAGAGACCGACGCACCAAAAGACAACAACGGTCGAGGCGAAAGCTTCTCGCCAACTGATCTGGTGGCCTCTGGGCTCGCAGCATGCGCCATGACCGTGATGGCTATCAGAGCAGAGAAGCTCGGGATCGAACTGAAAGGCATGAGCGCGAGCGTCAACAAGGAGATGGCGGAAAACCCACGCCGTATCGCACGCCTGCCGCTCACGATTCAAATGCCTGCTGGCCTCACCACGACACCCGCCATTCGCGAAGAACTCGAGAGCGTCGGACGTGGCTGTCCCGTCGCGCAAAGTCTATCGCCAGCGATCGACGTTCCGATGACTTTTGTTTGGTAGACAGACCTATTTTGTAACTCGAATCGGACGTGACGGTGGTTGGCTTGTGCCAACCTCGTCGTCTTTTCGCGCCTGCCGAGTGGCAGCCCTAAACTCCGCATAGGCCTTCTCGTCGTGGCAAATCGCCCGCAGGCGCATCGCTTCTTTTTCAACTTCTTGGAAGTACTTCTTTTCAGATGGAGAAAGTGGATCCAATATTCCATAACCCGGCTTCAGCTTATATTTGCTGTCAAAGGGGCGTGAGTTGGCATCGTCGGTGAACTCAATAAACTTGTCGTCTTTGAAAACAAATTCACGCGCTGCCATGTCTCCCCTGCTGGAGGCCATTGAGACTTTGATCTTCTCATATCCTTGCTTGTCATTTTGGCGGCAGACAAGATCTTGTACATATAGACGATCGCGAGGGTTAACTCCTAGCCAGCTGAGTGGCTCGCTGTAACAATTTAAACGCTTTCGCATTGAACGCGTCATACCGGTCCCTATCTCACAGTAACCCACTCCCGCCACCGCAGCAATGGCAACAGCGGTACCGCCCAACACCGCCGCAACACCGGTCGCCGTCAAAGCCGCACCACTACCGATGGCGGCTGAAGACGATCCCGCAATGGCCTGTCCCATCGCCAGATTCATCCCGAACGCAGCCATGTCTCCACCCTGTGCCATCGTCGTCGCCACAGCATATGACATTGGATCAAGCTGCGCCTCCGCCGCCGGAATAGCGCCATTTATGGCGACCAGAAATGGCGACGACTGAGCTCGGAAACTCCCTTGCCGCTTCTTATGCCTCAACGCCCAGTTTCGCAGACTCGACTGAATCGGTCGGTCGGCACTGATTTCAAATCGTTCACCGTTCAAAAAAATCTGATCACCGCGAAACTCAAGGACCGCCGCCATCCCCGGATGACGAATGGCGATCAGATTGTCTTTCACTTCAAATTGAAATGCAGAACTCAACTTTTTGCGTACATGATCAAATACCGCTCGATCTTCTTTTTGAAAGCGATAGCCAGAAAGATCGAACTTTCCTGATCGCCAATCTTGAACCGTCCGAAAGGCCGTGTGCGCGATGTAAACATCGTGCGGACCTGTATGATTCATCGATTCAGAGCCGAAAGTCTGCAGAGGCAAGATTGCAGTCTGCACTGAAACAAGAAGTCCGATCCCAACGTCGAAAATTTTTAATCGTCTCACTCGTGTCTCCTATTTTCATAGAATAGAATATCGCCGTCAAAAACACGAGGGCCAGCGACCAACGTCGAGAGCCAGATCTCAAAACTCGTTTTTAAGCCCTTCAGCCTCAGGCGGCTTCTCGCGACTATCCGTCCACAGCTCGGGCTTTCCTAAGACCTTCACCGCCTGAGGGGCGGTGAACTCCGGATCCGCTTTCGCCAAAGTCGAAACGACGCGGATCTGATTTTTGATCTGCTCCTGCATCGGAATCACCGCAAGCTCATTCGCTCGCTTTTCTTTCTCGCTTTTTAAACTTTCGTCGCGATTGTCTTTGACCAAACCGCGCAACGACTCCGACGGCTCTACCGACACTTGGTTGCCGCCTGAAACGAGTGCTGCGCGTTTGCTTCCGACCTGCCTCACCATCACCGCGCCCTCGACCGTCGCCTGATCGGTGACTGCGGTATTGGGATCATAAGATGTGTAAAAGTCGGTGCCTCGTACTCCCGCGACGGCAGTCGCCGTTTTAATTCGAAATGTTTCTGTACTCGCACCATCTCGCGAATTCGCCGCACCCGTCTTGATCGACGTATCGGTACTCAGAGTACTCGCACCTTGAGCTGGCGCCGCCTTCTTCACAAGCGCCCGAAGCTTTCCATAGCTCAAGGCCAGTAAACTCACCTTGGGCGGAGCCGAGACCTGTTTGGATTTCAATGTCTTTGCAATTTCGACGCGCGTGTCGGCTCCCATCACAATCCGCACATCACCCAAAAGAACCTTCGCTGCGGAGTCTTTGCCCGTCAATATCACATCGTCGCATTGAACGGGTTCAAGATCGCGCTTCACGATAAATCCGTTCCGAACCTGATCATCACCGTCACGGCTGCGCAGAATTTCAACCACGCCCTTCATGCCGCCAACTGAGCCACACGTTTCAGTCGCTGAGGCGAAACTGACGCCGCAAAGAACAGAAACAATCATTCCGACAACGATCTTCACCATTTCTCATTCCCCCACGTACTCGTTTGGCGATCCATATCAAGGCTCATCAGAGCCTCTCGCACCTGGCGAACCACAATCGATTCATAGGCGCGCTGCTCTCGAATAAACATATCCGCAATTTCATTCGGTTCAACTCCACGAACGATTTTATCCTTTGGACCAAGCGGACCCCAGATTTCAGGAATCGCCCTGCCCATCAACGTCAAAACGGGTGTTTGAACCGCAGCCGCAATAAACTGAACCGAACTCGTGTTGGTTAAAAGCCACCGAGCGCCGGCGACCACCTGAAAAAGTTCGCCAATTGAACGCGGCTGAACAATCCGAAACTCTCGCTCGCCAAGTCCACCGATTGCCACTTCACGCAACCAATCCGTTTCTTGAGGTGAGCCGAGAACCAAGACCTCCGCATTCACGTTCTTCTCAAGCTCTAAAATCAATTCTCTAAATCGAGCGCTCGGCCATGCCTTTTCACGACGACTCGATGTTGGATTCACCAGTACATAGGCCCCAACAGCAGCGCCAGCCACAGCCGTCGCAATGTCCTGCTTCAATCGAAGAGGAGCTGGAAGTCCTTTGGCCTTCCACCGTTGCACTCGCGGACTCATAGCCAACGCCTCAGAAAGCGTACGCCCCTTCCGCACAATTCGACCTTCGGCCTCGTCCATCAAGAGGAGCGGCACATCTCGCTCATGAATCAACGGGTCTTTGCCATTGTGCCGGGCGCGCCGATTATATATAAAACCCGCAAAACCCTCGGCACTTCCCCAGCGCTCCCCAACTCCAGCAAAAAAAGCCGGGAACCCCTGCCGAGGAGAATCAACGCGAGTATTAAAGACGACGCCACAGTCCTGGTACTGCGCCCGCAACGTCGACCGGCCGACCTCAGCCCATCTGCCATCGCGAATTTCAAATACCCGAACGTCGTCAGCTCGTTTTTCAATCACCGCAATGCGATCGATCTGCGGAAAAAAACCAGGTTCAATAATCTGGGTCCACAATGCCGACCCAACCACCGTGAGCTTCGAATCTGACCACTTCTCAAGAGTCTCGACAAGACTGGCCAGGCCCACCAGCAAATCGCCCAATGCTCCGACTCGAACCCAAGCCACGCGGTGCACAAAACCTCCCGACACTCGCTACTAAAGGCGATATTGAACAACAAAGAGGGCCACAATGTCAGAGAAAATTCCGTTCACCTCACCCAGCGTCTCTGACCTTGAAAAGCGCTATCTTCTCGAAGCTCTCGAGTCGCGGCACCTTTCCGGCGATGGCGCTTTCACCAAGCGCTGCCACCTTTGGATGAAAGACCATCTCAAAACCCCACACGCACTCTTGACGCACTCTTGCACCGCCGCACTTGAGATGGCGGCCCTCCTTCTCAACCTGCAACCCGGCGACGAAGTCATCATGCCGTCGTTCACCTTCGTCTCAACGGCAAACGCCGTCGCCCTTCGCGGCGCCATCCCCGTCTTTGTCGACGTTCGACCCGACACGTTGAATATCGACGAAAATAAAATCGCAAAGGCAATCACTGCGAAGACCAAAGCGATCTTTGTTGTCCACTATGCCGGCGTCTCGGCCGAGATGGACACTATTAAGAGAATTGCGGGTTCCATTCCGATTGTTGAAGATGCGGCCCAGGCCCTACTCTCAAAGTACAAAGGGCAACCACTCGGGTCGATCGGTGACATCGGCTGCATTAGCTTTCACGAGACAAAAAACATCGTCTCCGGAGAAGGCGGCGCCCTACTCACTCGAAACGAAAAGTTCGGACAACGCGCCGAGATTCTTCGCGAGAAGGGCACCAACCGAAGTCAGTTCTTTCGCGGCCAGGTAGACAAATACACCTGGGTCGACCTTGGCTCAAGTTACCTTCCAAGTGATATCCTCGCGGCCCTCTTGCTCGCTCAGCTCGAACGCGCACAGGCGATCACCACGGCTCGCCTCGAAATCTGGCAGAACTATTTCGACGCCTTCAAACAGCTTGCCGCAATCGGCGTTACACTTCCGACAATTCCGCCCGAGTGCGAGCATAACGCTCACATCTTTTACTTACTTACGCGCTCACTTGCTGAACGAACTGAACTCACCACATATCTCAAAGAAGTCGGTATACAAGCCCCGTTTCACTACGTCCCCCTCCACTCAAGCCCCGGCGGCAAACGTTTTGGGCGCGCTGCAGACGAGATGACCGTGACCAACGACATCTCCGATCGACTGATTCGCCTCCCGCTCTTTGCCGATCTCACCTCACATGAACGAGTGATCAATCGCGTCCTTGAGTTCTACGGCTTTCAGCAGGCCCGCCGAATATGAGAATTCTCCACATTTACACAAGCCCCAGCTTCTCCGGCGCAGAAGCCTACTCCGTCGATCTCGCGCGCCTCCAAAGCCGAATACACGATGTGACTTACCTCGCAAAGGCGGCCTCACCGCTCGCCCAACATATCGAAAGTCAGACATCACTCAAGCTCACGACCACTCCGCCAGTCTTTTCACAATTCGATGTGATCGTTCTGCACTCAACGCAAGAGTTGAAACGCCAATGGATCCGGATTTTAAAATCGCGATTCGCGAAAAAACGACCAAAGATCATCGTCTATACACACATCTGGATCAGTCACCCCAAAAACGATCCACTGCACGCGATCATTTACTCGGTCGTCGACGAGATCTGGTGCTCTTCCCAAGGTTCAAAAGCGGCTCTCGAGCGTTTCATTCCAATTCCAGCCCAGAAGATCCACGTCATCCGCTACGGTCGAGAAGTGGAGACCTTCCAATCCAGCCTGCTTAGTCGCGCAGAAGCGCGAAACAGACTCGGCGTCCCACAAGATGCCTTGGTCGTCGGCACACTCGCGCGAGTCGATAAGGGCAAAGGCTCAGTCGAGCTCTTCGAAGCGGTTACTGACCTCATGCAGACCCGTCCCGATCTTCATTTCTTGATGATCGGTCCTCCGACAAGCTCTGACCCAAAAGCAATCGCCCTTGATCAGAAACTTTCCGAAACTCTGGAGTCACTCAACCCCTTGCTAAAAAACAGAATAACAAAAGTTGGTCGACTCGAGAATGGCTCTTACTACCTACGCGCCTTTGATCTCTTCATCCTCGCAACCTACAAAGAGAATTTCGCTCTAACTTTGTTAGAAGCTCAGCTCGCTGGAGTTCCGTGCCTCGCCACCAACAGTGGCGGCTCCCCCGACGTCGTTCAACCCCTCACAACCGGCTGGCTGTTTCTTCCTGGATCGACGGACTCACTTCGACAGGTTCTTCTTCAGGCGCTTTCCGAGCGGGACCGCTGGCCCGCATTCGCGAACCAAGCCCAAGCCCACGTTGCAGCAGAGTTCAGCTTTGAAGCGGTACTCCGGAGCATTGAACACCGACTTACTCAGCTGCTCGCGCAACGCTAGACCGCCGCGTCCACCACGTCACAAGGAACAAAAGAAGCTCAAGTGCGTAAATCAGATACGCCCAACCAAAGTACTTCATCCAATGAAGCTTCATCAGAAACATCCAAAAAATCTGCAGCCCAAAGAAGGTGCCGACATAAAAAATCGTGAGGCGAGGAACAAAAAAGACGATCAAGCAGCTGAGCTCGAGAACCACCATGACAACACTCGAGATAACGCATAACCACCACGACGACGCAAAAGCATAGGCCATCGGAATATCCAACGACAGATGCCGATCCAAAAGATGGTACTGCAGAGTGTATCCATTCATCCAATCAAGCCCGCCACGCACCTTCGCCACGCCCCCGGCAAAATAGGCAAAAACGAGATTAAATTTCAAGAGCTCGACGGGCCACTTCGGAGGAATCTCTGAACCTCTGCGCTCATTCCGAATCCACGAATTTAACCCCCAACTGTTCACACCAGGAGCCACGGCCAGAATCAGAAGATTCTGCCAAACAATAATATGGTTCGAAGCGGTGTAGGCCTTCTCTTCACCGCGATCACATCCGACCACAGTCCCAAGAACATACCCAAAAAGTACGACTGCCACGATAAGCGGAATCCTTCGCCCGATCCCAAGGGCCGCTAACCCCAGCGCCCCAATGAGCAGCCATATGAACAACTCAAACTCGCCCGCACTCACAACCGGCAGCCGAAAGTCCTCAAAGAGCGCCAGTCGCCCGCAAAATGCCGATGCCTGTTTGCGCTGAAAGAAAAATCTGTCGCCATAGATCTCCACTGCGATTGCAGAACAGTAAGCGAAACCAACCCAAAATATTGCTGTGAGCCGGCTCAAAAAGTTTATGCCATAACAGCTTAAGACTCTGAGTATTCATTCCCAAACGCCAATCAATGGAACTTCTAAAACCGGAGTATCCTCCTCAAGGAAGTCGGCCGTGGTCCGCTTGATAGTTCGACGAACAACCACGACCGTCCGATAGGAACGAAAAAACTCCGGCGATGACCTTCTCAAATTGTCGACCAGCATGGCTCTCGCTCTGTCCCACTGACGTGCCCGAATGAGCGAATTCAATTTGAAATCAGAATGTCCCAAATTACCCGTAATACTGCGCGGAAGCCACTCTCTCCGCCCATCTTCTGTTACACCCTGTAAACGATAGCTCTCAACCTGAGCGAATTTATCGTAAACCGCAGAAAACATCGGATAGTCAGTGAGTGGCCAGTAGCGAATTGAGAAGATCGCGACGGCCAGCTGCAACAAAATGTAAGCGCCGACAAACGATCGCGCCGCCATTCTCCCCCTCGACCGTTCGTCTTAAAAAACCTCTTTAACGGCCGCGATCACACGGGCGACATGTTCATCCGGCATATCGGCATAAAGTGGAAGACTGATACAGCGACTCGAAATCTCTTCAGCCACTGGCAACTGATACTTTGCCCTCAGGTCTTTATAAACCGGCTGCCAATGCAGCGGCGACGGATAGTGAACCGACGTCGGCACACCTTTCGCCTTTAACGCATTCGCAAATGCATCGCGATCCTTCACCAATACAGTGTACTGCGCCCACACTGAACCGCGATCCGACTTCACCTTTGGCACTGTCAAATGCGCTCCGAGCGAAGCAAACGCCTCGTTGTACATCATCGCGATGCGGTGACGACGCTCCATCTCCCACGGATAGCGCTTCAGCTTCTCCGTCAAAATCGCGCACTGAATTGTGTCCAGACGTCCGTTGATTCCAATCGCAGTGTGGTTGTAGCGCCCTTCTTGTCCATGAACCCGAATCACCGACATTTTCTTAAAGAGTGCCTCATCATCCGTGAACACCGCACCACCGTCGCCGTAACAGCCAAGTGGCTTCGCTGGGAAAAATGACGTCGCACCAATCGTACCCAAGGCGCCGCTTCGCTTCGACGACGTTCCATAAGCGGCACCAAAGCTCTGCGCCGCATCTTCGATCACCGGTATTCCATACTTCGCACCCAGCGCATTGAATTCATTGAAGTCCGCGGGCTGACCATACAGGGACACCGGCATGATGGCCCTCGTCTTCTTTGTGATCAACGCTTCGACTTTCTTCGGATCCAAGTTGAAGGTCGACGCTTCAATATCGGCAAAAACCGGTGTCGCCCCTAAAAACGAAATCACTTCTGCTGTCGCGAAAAACGAAAACGCCGTCGTGATCACTTCATCGCCAGGGCCGACTCCATAGGCCATGAGGGCCATGATCAGCGCATCAGTTCCACTTGCTGCAGTCAGGCAGTAACGAGCACCCACAAAAGTCGCCAGGGCCTTCTCACACTCTTCCACTTCAGGCCCAAGAATAAACCCGGTATGCCCAAGCACCGTATTGATGCGCGCATGAATGCTCGCCTCCATGGCCTTGAATTGCGGTTTCAAATCCAAATATGGAACAGGTGCTTGCGACATGGAAAACTCCTTCAAATCCTGAAAGCTTCCCGCTCACAGTAGCAGCCCATCTCCACCCAGAGCATTCTCAACGCGCGGCGCCCAATTTGCCTTCTTGGCCCAGCCGTCGTTACCTTTAAGGCTTCGCAAGATTGACGGAGGTCCCATGACGTTTCTGCTCAAGCAGATCTTCTCGTTTTTAAAGCTTCTCAACTCCGATACCGGCACCAATCAAATCGCTTCTGGAATCGCCTGTGGCCTCATTCTCGGCTTCGCCCCAGCGCTGAGTCTACAAACGCTGCTGGTTATAGCGCTTTTATTCTTCTTCCGAATTCAAATCGGCGCCGCCACGATCTTCGCGTTCTTCTTCTCGCTCGTGGCTTGGATGCTTGACCCCGTCTCGCATGAGATCGGCACCGCGGTCCTCGAAATGGAGTCGCTCAAACCGCTCTTCTCCGAGATGTACAACATGCCGATCATTCCCCTCACGCGCTTCTACAACTCCATCGTGATGGGCTCAGCCGTCCTCAGCATCCTACTTTCACCCTTGGTCTTTTTCGCCTCCCGCATTCTCATTCAAAAGTACCGGGAACTCATTCTCGCTCGCCTCCAACAAACCAAACTGTGGAAGCTCGTCAAGGCGACTGCATTCTACAAGTTTTACGCAAAATACGACGAACTCTACGGCTAAAGGACTTCAACCATGAGCAACACCGCAAAAATAAAAAAAGCCAAAGGCCCGATCCGCTTTGAAGCCATCATCCCCTTCTGCGCCGTTGTCGCCGTCATCTGGGCCTACTTCTTCTTTTTCTTCGACACCCATGCCCGCCACCTTGTCGAGTCCGTCGGCACCAGCGCTGTCGGCGCCGAGGTCAACGTCGGCTCACTCAAAACCAGCTTTTGGGACGCCTCACTTGAAATCAATGACATCCAAGTCACCAATAAAGAGGCCCCCTCTAAGAACGCAATCGAACTCGGCCAAATTCGCTGGAAAATGCTCTGGGACGGCCTTCTCCGCGGCAAAGTCGTGATCGACGACGCGAGCATCCTCGACATCCGCCTCGGCACGACAAGAAAACGCCCTGGCCGCGTTCTCCCTCCCGATCCGCCAAGCACAGACTCCAAATTCGATCAGCTCAAAGAGGAAGCTCTCAAAACAGCCGAGAAACAGTTCTCACAAAACGTCCTTGGCGACGCCGCCTCGCTTCTCCAAGGCGCTGACCCCGCAAAACAACTCGAGTCGATCGGCAACGAGTTAAAGAGTTCGGCCCGCCTCAAGGAGCTCGACGCTGAACTCAAGAAAAAACAAAAGGAGTGGGAGGAGCGTATCGCTCGCCTCCCCAAGTCAGACGAACTGAAGTCCTACGAAACTCGAGCCAAAGCGATCAAACTCGACGGCTTTTCAAATCCGCTTGAGGTTCAAAAGTCCGTTCAAGAGATCGACGCCCTCGTTCGCGAAGTCGATGGTAAAATCAAAGAGGTCCAAAGCACCACACAGGCCGTCGGCTCCGACCTCAAGACCTGGCAAAAGAACATCGACGACATCAAAAGCTTCGTCGAAAACGACATCAAGGATCTTCAAAACCGCCTCAAGATCCCCTCGCTCGACGCCACCTCGATCGCCAAATCTCTCTTCGGCCCCATGATCCTTAGCCGCGTTCGCCAATTCGAAGGCTACATGAACAAAGCCCGCGAATACATGCCCCCCAAGAAGACGGCTGAAGAGAAAGCCGAGTTCAAAAAACCAAAAGCCCATGAACGACAGAAGGGCCGCAACTATAAGTTCGGCCGTCCTCAAGCCTACCCACTTTTCTGGCTCCGCCACGCGGCGATCTCGTCCAAAGAATCACCCGACGGCCTCTCCGGTGACCTCAAAGGCACCCTCAAAAACCTCACCGACGATCCACCGATGATCGCCCAGCCTCTCACACTCGCCTTCGACGGCCGCTTCCCCGCCTCAAAAATGGAGGGCGTGAAAGGCCTCATCACCATCGACCACCGCACCGACCACCCAAAGGAGTCCCTCTCCCTCTCTGTCGCTCGCTTCCCCATCACCGAGCAAAAGCT
>JAEUWE010000313.1 GCA_016791465.1 Pseudobdellovibrionaceae bacterium | reverse complement strand
CTGGCCAGCAGCGATATCCCACTCACTGGTCGGACCAAGCCGCGGATAGGCATCAAAACGTCCTTCGGCAATGAGTCCAAATTTGATGGCCGACCCCAAGCGGTCAATCGACGGTGTTCCAAAGAGCTGATAGAGCTGCTTCATCTTTTCGCTCGGAATCGAGCGGCTGCCGAGCACACGCACCGGATCGCCGATCGGCTCACGCGCGACGACTCCACTCAGACGAGCTCTGCCATCGCAATGCACATGAAGGCCAGCGCCGATGCCGCCACCCCAGGTCGTTCCGCCCTCAAACTCCGGCGCCGCAATCACACCGAAAAGCGGCCGCACGGCACCCCCATGCACGGCCATCAGCGCTATCACCATGGCATAGGTGGCTTCACCCGCTAATAGATCACGTGTCCCATCCAATGGGTCCATCAGCCAGAACAGTGAATCCTCACGACAAACATCCTCAGGAGCCCGCAAGACTTCATCTTCTTCAGAGACAATCGCAATCGATGAGTACGGCTCTGGCCACGTTGCAATCTCTTTGAGGAGGAGCCTATGCGCCAGGTGATCAAGCTCCGTCACCGGGCTCCCATCCGCCTTCGACTTTGCTTCACGGCGAATCGCCTCAAGACCAATCCGCTGCTTGGCCTCGAGAATTGCGGCCGCCACACGACGAACGCCGTCGATCACCACCGGTGCTCGTTTCCCAATTTCCTCAGCATGAACTTCAGTCGCAGTTGGTCCCATAATTCACTATATGAGCCGACCACGGACGACGCCAGCTCCACTCGCGCATGTGATTGGATTCTGCGCAATCCAACTAAGACCAGTAGTTTCAACGCTTTACGCCATATCGCTGGCCCGAATCTCGAATTTTGAGAAAACTCCCACGCCGCATTTACAGAAAGACTTCCATCGCCGCGCGTCCTGTGATAACACCTTGGTTTCGTTTTTGATTTATGCTTCGGTTGAAAGAGTAGTTGAAAGAGTACAAGAGGAGCGCAGGCCATGGCTAAGAAGGGCAAAGTTCGAATCATCACGTTGGAATGCACAGAGGCCCGCAAAGAGGGAAAATCTCCGTCGCGCTACACAACTCATAAAAACACTCAGACTCACCCTGAGCGCTTGGAAAAGAAGAAGTACAACCCCGCGCTGAAGCGTCACACGATGCACCGCGAGTTGAAGTAAGCCTCTTCGCTTTCACGTTCTCTTCAGTCATTCTGACTTCAAAAAAACCAGTGCCCCTGCACTGGTTTTTTTGTTGTGAAAATCGATACCGAGACCCGATACCGTGACAAAGACGACAGACTCTGCTCCAATTCTAAAAAAGAACTGATCCATTTTTTCGCGAAAATCTCACTGGGAGCCCCATCATGAAGCTACTCCTCTCTTTGACCGCTGGCTTGGCCCTACTCGCACAAACTTCCTTTGCCGCTCCGGCCCCAGTGGCCGCTCCGACAGCTCTGACTCCCGACAAGGCCGCAGCCAAATCGCTTGCAACGAAACCATCGACGACAGCTCCAGCATTCAACTGCAGCGATCTTCGCCGAGCGACCTTGCGCCTTTCAGCACACGCGTCCAACCTGGCCAATATCAACACCACACACACAGCAACTGGCGGCCCCTACAAACCACTTGAAGTGACCTGCACCATCGGTGGCGCATTCTGCAACGTCGAAGCGCGCGAACTCGTCAAGCGTGTCTATGATCCAAAACACCCCGATGCCGATACGAATGGCTACGTGAAATATCCTGCGATCAGTATCGGAAATGAATACGCGGGTTTCAACACCGCGGCAGCAGAAGTAAAGGCGCTCGCCACACTCGGTGTTTGCAAAAGTCAGATTCTCGATCAGGGCTCGCTTGCGATCGTGAAGTACCATAGCGACTTTGAAGTGGTGACGGACACCCTTCAATTCAAAGATGGGCGCGTTGAATCGTGGACCCGTCAAACGCGCGAAGGAAAAATGCAGAGCTTTTCGTTTAAGAACGACGGCAGCATGATCGGCATTTAATTCGACACTTTAAAACCAAACTTCTGTTTGGTAGCCAAAGTTCCAGGTTTCAGATTGACCGCGCAGCGCGGTTGTCGTCGAGCCCATTTTTGCGATATTGGCATCGTTCCACGATGAGTACGTTGCAAACGCCCTGAGAACTGGACGTCCCCAAATCGAACGGTTGATGGAAAGCTCAGGACCAATTGTCACGCGATTCATAGTGCGCTCGCCAAGCTCCAAGCCTTGAGCATCGACTTCAGATTGCGACTGATATCGAGAGTGCCCGACTTCCAGCAGCATCCGCCAATGCGGATGCGCTTGATAAAAAGAGCGAAGCCCCACCGATCTCCACGTCGATCGCGAACGCTGTGCTGCACCACTATCGACTTCATCTGTCGCCAAGACGCCAAGAAAAGTCCAAGTGTCGCCGGCGCTGAATTCAAAACTCTCGGTCAGCCGAATTCGCTTGGCTTCGTTGGCTTCGGGATTGGTCATTGGATTGGGCCCGTAGAGATTCATTCCCTGCATCAGGCCATGGCCATAGATCGCTGCAAGCTCATTTCGACCAAACGAAAGCTCCTGCTTCCACTGCGCCCCCAGCACAGCGCCATGTCCCGGAACGTATCGTGTACCTGTCCCATCGTCGCCGCGCGAACTCCACGCATAGCCCGACCACAAAAGAAGCTGCCCTTTCTCTGTTAGTGGAATGTCTCGCCAACGAAAGTCAAGAAACTGAATGATCGGAACTCCCGTCGACGGGGTCGATTCACTCCCCTGAATGAGATGAGCGATCGCCAATTCACCGACGGACATCGGCACTCCTTGAACGCCAGCGCCCACACCACTGGTGTCGGCAAACGAGTACCAGTCGAAAATCGAGATGTCGTTCTCGCGATAAAAACGCTTCCCAACCCAGAAAGTGACGGGCCCGATGTCGCGATAACGAGCATCGGCAAAAGCTTCCGTTAAATTGACGCCGCGACCATTGATGTCGGCTGAGTCGTAGAGCCTCCGGCCTTCGGGAAACATCGAAAAGCGCACGTGGGAGTCAAAGAAGTCGCCGGCCTCTGCCGCCTCGGCCTCATGATGAGCGGTTAGGCCCAGCTCACCATAAAACGAACACTCATTGCCCAGACGAAACTCATTCGTCGAGGCACCGCTGTTGCCGACGCAAATCATGCGCCGCTCGGAGCCATTCCAACCGGTCCCAGCACGCAAGTAGCCCGATGCATCAAAGCGGGTCGCCTGAGCCTTCGGGCTCGCTAGCAAAAACACTGTGATTAGTAGGACATAGCTTGTCCGCATAAAACCAACCCCTCGCACTCCGAAAGAATGCGCTCGACTCGCATTTACCACTGGATTCTTACATAGAACAAATGGTCTATTCGGAACCCTTCTGAACTGGAAAAGTAACTCAAAATTAGAGGGGCGACGTGGGTCTTTGTTTCCCTTTCGATAGTGAATATTCCGCGCATCGAAGGCCATCATTTTTAATGGCCACGATTGCTGGCTGGATCGCGCCGTTGGCGCTCTTTGCATTGGTTCAGAACGCCAGCGCCGCCACGCCTCGCGCCGAATGGGTGAGCGCCGACGAAATCAGACTCTCCACATCTCTGAATACTCAGCTCCTCAGGCAACCAGAATTTCTTCTCGTGAGTCGAAAGGGCCTGTCCGTTGAGCGATTGCCGCTCAACCCGACTCCAGACTCTCGTTCGCCCTCCTGGCGCCTGACCGTCCCAAGCCTCACCCGAGCGCAGCTTCTCTCCTTGATCAAAAAAGATCTGAGTCTTGAAATCCGCGATGCCGCACGCCGGGCTTCCGATGAGCCGCCACTCGACACGACGGGAATTCGACTCACCGGCGTCTTGGATAAATTCAGCGATCTCAATCAGCCACTCGGGTGCGAGACTCAAGCGGCAACACCTACCATTCGTTGTCGGCTCTGGTCTCCAGCCGCCAGAAACGTTGAACTCCTGATCTTTGATCGCGCCGATCTTCCATCGACATCGCCATCCGAGCGTCTTGCGATGACTCAGCAAGACGGCACCTGGGAGATCGACATCGAGAAACGACACGTCGACCACTTCTACCTCTATGCTGTGACCGTGTTCTGGCCCGATTCCATGCGCGAGGAAACTCACTTCACCACTGACCCATGGTCGCACTCGCTTTCGGCCAATGGCCTAAAAAGTCAATTCGTCGATCTCGAGAGTCCAAGTCTTCTACCTCCCGGATGGAGTCAGGTGCAGCTCTGGTCTCAATCACGCCCTCCCATTATTTACGAAACTCATCTTCGCGATGCTTCAGCGCTGGAGGCCGTGCCACTGAATCAAGGGCGCTATCGCGCGATTTCAGACACGACATCGCTCTTTCATCAGCATCTCAAACGCCTTGCCGAAGCGGGCCTCACACACCTGCATCTCTTGCCGGTTTTTGATTTCGGTTCCGTTCCTGAACTGAGGAGTGATTGGAGCACGGCTGTTATCCCAAGCGGTCTTGCGCGGGACTCATTCACTCCGCAAGAGGCGATTGGCAAAGTTCGACTTCAAGACGGTTACAACTGGGGATACGATCCCGTTCATCTCATGGTTCCAGAGGGAAGCTACGCAACCGATCCGAACGGAGCCGCGCGGATTCTTGAGTTTCGCCAAATGGTCAAAACACTCAGCGGACTTGGCCTTGGACTTGTCTTGGATGTCGTCTTCAATCACACCTATCAGAGTGGGCGCGAGCCGCTTTCGGTTTTCGATAAAATCGCGCCGTATTATTTTTACCGGACCTCGGCAACCGGACAAGTCGAGCAGAGCTCCTGCTGCGCCGATACCGCAAGCGAACGCCCAATGGTGGAGCGATGGCTCGTCGACTCTGTCGTCCATTGGACCAAGCACTACAAGGTTTCGGGCTTTCGTTTTGATCTGATGTCATTTCATACCAGAAGCAACATGAAGAGAGTTCGAGAGAAACTCGATCAGCTCTCGATCGCAGAAGATGGCGTCGATGGTCGCTCCGTCATTCTCTTTGGCGAGGGATGGACGTTCGGCTCACTGGTCGATCGTGAGCCCAATGAAGCCATGACTCAGATCAATGCCTTTGGCCTTGGCGTCGGTACGTTCAATGATCGCATACGCGATGCCCTTCGCGGCGGCACTCCTCACAGCAGCGAAAAGTCCGATCAAGGCTGGGCCACGGGGCTTTACTGGGATTTCAATCACGAGCCTGCCAATCAGAATACGCCAACAGCGATCGATGAGCAGCGCGATAAGCTTGGGCACCTGTCTGACGTGATCAAAGCAGGGCTTATCGGAAACCTCGCTGACTACCGTTTCAACGACCACCTCGGAAACTCCGTGTTGGCTCGGGACATTCAGTTTCGCGGTCAACGTCTTGGCTATGCCGCAACGACCGTTGAAACGGTAAACTACGCATCCGCTCACGACGGCTACACACTCTGGGACAGCCTCAATGCCAAACTCCCTTTCTATACACCGGGCCGTGCTCCCGCAACGGCGACGTCAGCTGAGCGCGCCAGCGTTCAACGCCTGATTCTTGCGACGGTTCTCGTCAGCCAGGGGTTTACTTTTATTGAAGGCGGCTCTGAAATGCTCCGCTCCAAAGGCGGCGATCAGGATAGCTACGATAGTGGGGATTGGTTCAATAGCCTGGACTTCACTCTCAGTTCGGATCGCTGGGGGATGGGGCTGCCGCCAGCATGGAAAAACGGCGGCGACGTTTCGTTTTGGGCCCCAAGGCTAAAATCAATTCCCTCCCCCTCGCCGGCTGATCGAAGCGACACGCTGAGCTTTGTTGAATCAATGCTGCGCCTGCGTGCACGGCTTCCGCATTTCTCGCTTCTCACGCCGGCCGATATTCAAAAACATCTCCGCTTCTATCCTGACCAGGAGCGAGATCATCCTGGCCTCATCGTATTCTCCATCGATTCGCCGCGCTCGATACTGGATCCAAAACTGGTGATCGCTCTCAACCCTTCACTAGAGAGAGTTGCGATTCGCTCGCCTTTTGCTGACCGACCTCATCGCCTCGCTCCAGAACTCGGCGGCTCAACGGCCTCAACCCCTGTCGAGACGCTTTCAATCGGCGCGCGAAGCATTGGCGTCTGGGAAGTGCAGTGATGATCGATCGGCTTGGCGGTAATGTTTTGATTTTGGTCGTCATGCTTTCGCTCAACGCTGCTCTCGCAAAAGCCGACACCGAACAAGCAACCGAACGCCTTCAGCTCTGGCACAATATGATTTACTCGCATCGCGAGGTGTTGACCGAGCTCACCAATCGCTTTGAGCGCGAAAATCCCGGGCTTCAAGTGGACGTCATCTATCGCGAAACCGAGGAGCTTCGCTCAAGTTATCAAAGTGCTGTTATGGGCGGAAGCGGACCCGATCTTCTCTACGGCCCAAGCGACCAAGTCGGCCCGATGGCGACAATGGGCATCATTGCGCCACTTGAGGCTCTTTTGCCTCATGAGTTTACAAGTGCAATCGATCCACTCGCGCTCGTGCAGTACAAAAAGCACCTCTACATGGTCGGCGATAAGGTCGGAAACTACCTGATGCTGATCTACAACAAGCAGCTCTTGCCAAAGCCGCCCGTCACAACGGACGAACTCATCCAAATTGGAAAAGAACAGACTGTCGATCTCGATGGCGACGGGCGTCCCGATCGCTACGGTCTTGTTTTTAATTTCACCGAGCCCTTTTTCTTTGTCCCTTGGATCAAAGGCTTCGGCGAATCGTTCTTTACCATCGACGGCAAACCGAACCTGAACACGGCTGCGACCATTTCTGCCTTTCAATTTATCAAAGACCTGCGCGATCGCGACCACATTATCCCGGCCGAGTGCGACTACGAAATGGCCAACGCACTTTTCAAGCAGGGTCGTGCCGCGATGATTATCAATGGCGATTGGTCTTGGGGCGATTACAAGAAAGCCGGAATTGACTTTGGCGTGGCAAGGCTCCCGATGGTGTCATCGACTGGTCGCTGGCCAGCTCCGCTGGTGGGAACGACTGGCTATTCGCTCAATCCAAATCTGTCATCACATCGCCAAGCACTCGCCTTGCGACTACTCACCTTTCTCAATTCAGACGAGTCACAGCTCGCATTCGTCAACGCTGTCGGTTCGCTTCCGTCTCGACTCTCGCTTCGAACAAATCGGGCGGTCACAGAAAACTCCTGGCTCATGAACTCGGCTGAACTCATGGCGGTTGGCGAACCCATGCCCGTCGTTCCTGAAATCCGCGCCGTTTGGGATAGCTTACGTGGAGAGTATCAATCCGTTCTTGGCGGCGGCTTAACAGCTAAAGCCGCGGCGGCTCGTGCGCAAAGTAAGAGTCTGAAACAAATCGAACTGATGAACGAACGGCTTGAAAAAGACTCCTCGATCTACGCGATGTGGCTGCTCTTTGCTGGCCTCTCGTTCTGGCTCCTCTTTAAATCGTGGCAAGGCCTTCGCGACATCGCAAGCGCCCAAGCCGGAAGCCTTCGCTTTCCGCTCGCACTTGCCGCACCTGGCATCATCGGTATTTTCCTCGTGGTGCTTTACCCATTTGGTTTTAACCTCGTCCTGTCGTTTTCAAACTTCTCGCTCAATACCTTTCGCGATTGGTCGCTCATCGGCTTTCATCATTACTGGGATGTGCTGACCGATTCGGCGTTCTACATCGTGCTTCTCAAAACCTTAATCTGGACTTTTGCGAATGTGTTTCTGCATGTCGTGTTGGGCGTTTCGCTGGCGCTTGTGATCAATCAGACCCTTCCCGCCAAGCCGCTCTGGCGAACACTCCTGATTATTCCATGGGCGGTACCTCAGTACATCACCGCACTCACCTGGCGAAGCTTGTTCAATCGCGAATATGGGCCGATCAATCAGTTCCTGACGCATTACCTCCAACTCCCGGCCCTCGATTGGCTGAGCGATCCTCTCCTCACTTTTTCAGCCTGCTTGATTACCAATGTATGGCTCGGCTTTCCGTTTATGATGGTCATTGCACTCGGCGGCCTGCAGGCCATTCCCGTTGAGCTCCACGAGGCTGCGCGTGTCGACGGTGCGAATGCTCTCACTCGCTTTCGAATGATCACGCTTCCGCTTCTCATGCCGGTCATCAAACCTGCGGCTGTTCTTGGCTGCATCTGGACCTTCAACTCGCTTGGCGTGGTGTGGCTTGTTTCAAACGGCGGAGAACCCGCCGATCAGACCCACATCCTTGTG
>JAEUWE010000074.1 GCA_016791465.1 Pseudobdellovibrionaceae bacterium | reverse complement strand
TGAGAACGTCTTGATGCCAGCGCGAAAGGCCAAGAAGGACCGCGAAATGGAAAAGTCAGTTCGCGCGCTTCTTTCTGAGTTTGGGCTTCATGGCAAAGAGGATCGCCTGCCTCGGCAGCTCTCGGGTGGTGAGCAACAACGAGTCGCCATTGCTCGCGCGCTTTCGATGAGTCCAAAGTATCTCTTTGCCGATGAGCCAACTGGCGCACTGGACACCGCCAACGCCGAAATCGTGATGGGGCTTTTTGAGAAAGCAAATCGCGAATTGGGCACGACAGTGATTCTTGTCACCCACGACCCGGCCTTTGCGGCTCGTGCACATCGACAGATCAAGCTCGTCGATGGTCGCATTGACTCCGATGGCCCTCCCACATCAAATTGATTTTTTAAAAAGGATTGTGAAATGCCGGCTGGAAGTCTTTTAGCGCTGCTCGACGATATTGCGACCACACTCGATGACGTGGCGGTGATGACCAAGGTTGCAGCGAAAAAAACGGCTGGAGTCTTAGGCGATGATCTTGCCGTGAACGCGGAGCAGGTGACGGGCGTCGCCTCAGAGCGCGAGATCCCGATTGTCCTCGCTGTCGCCAAGGGCTCGGCCATCAATAAAGCGATCCTGGTGCCAGCGGCCTTAGCCGTGAGTCAGCTCTTGCCGATTGCGGTGCAGCCACTCTTGATGCTCGGTGGAGCGTACCTCTGCTTTGAAGGATTCGAGAAAGTTTTTGAAAAGCTCTTTCATCGTGCTTCCAAGCACGAGGCTCAGCCCCTTGATGTCGTACCAGTCGATGAAAAAGAAAAAATCAAAGGTGCGGTTCGCACAGACTTTATTCTTTCAGCCGAAATCATCGTGATCAGTCTTGGAACTGTGGCGGCTGAGTCGCTCGCGCGCCAGTTTTCGGTGCTTGTTGGGATTTCTGTTGTGATGACCTTGGGCGTATATGGATTTGTTGCCGTGATCGTTAAACTCGACGATGCCGGATTTTATTTCGCGCGAAAGCCCCAGGCTTTTTTCAAAGCGCTTGGCCGCGGACTTCTCGCCTTTGCGCCAAAGCTCATGCGCTTTCTTGGAATCGCAGGCACCATTGCGATGTTCCTGGTCGGCGGCGGTATTCTCGCTCACGGTGTCCCGGCTCTTCACCATCTTGAGGAATCGCTCGGCTCGTTTGCGATGGCCCTGCAGCTTGGTCTCGGTGTCCTGATTGGCGGCGCCGTGTTTGCCGTCGTCCATGTCGTGCAGCACTTCAAGAGGCGCGGGACTTCGCCTGCGGCCTAAGGTGGTCGGTGCCTCGGCTGAGTTTTTCGTCGTTTGAGCGCGGAGGGCCCGCATTTCATTGGCCGAGCTTCGTTCAGCCCAATATAGAGCGCCTAACGGTGCTTTCCTGTCAGTTAATGACGTTCACTTTGATTTGATCTAGACCATCGCTACCAATGCGCAAATCAAGATCCCTCAGGAAGCCAAGGCAACAGCGATTGCTCTCTACAGACGAGCTCGGCTCGACGGCCTTTGGCGGCGATCTCCTTAAAAAGTCGAACGCAAAGACAAAGCGACCGTTCTCTCCGCGGGCCGCCATTCATGTTGTGATGCGGACACGTGGCGCATTTTCGCTTCTAAAGCGTGGGCGACGAGCGCGAGTCGCGCAGGTCGTTGCCGTGCACGCAAGACGACAGCTCGTTCACGTCCACCGTTTCGCGAATGCCGGCAATCATCTGCATTTTCTCGTCGAGTGTCGCGAGCAAGAGCGCTTTCAAAATTTCCTAAGAGCGGTGAGCGGTGCGATCGCACGACTTGTGAAGATAGAAGAGGGACAAACGAGAACAGAAAGCTTTTGGCTACAGCGCCCTTGGACGAGGCTTGTTGCTGCAAGTGGCCGCGCGTTCGTGAATGTGTGGCGCTACGTCGATCTCAATGAAATTGAAGGTGGAGCTTGGGGGATCAGTCGGCGTGAGGCCCAGGCCATTCAGTATGGTGATCTCGGGCCTCCGCGGCCTTGGCTGAGTTTCGCGTAGACTCGGTACAGGTATCAGCCTGCGTCCTCTCGGCCTTCTCGCCTCCCAACACACCGCAGCTTCCAGCAATGGAAGCTGCAATGCGGCGTTCGTTGCTCGGACGACTGTGGGCTCATGACTTTTGCCTAACGCTTTGAGAAAACCAGGAGCATGACTGGAAAAATCATCGCTGGCGTTTTGGCGCCGCATCCGCCGCACCTGGTGTACGCAAGCAATCCTCCGCAAAATGAGCCGCGCTCTGAGGGCGGGTGGGACATGCTCCGCTGGGGCTATGAGCGCATGCGAAAGAGTGTGCTCGCAAAGAAGCCCGACGTGTTGATTGTGCATTCGCCGCATTGGATGACGGTGGTCGGGCATCACGTTCTGGGGCTACCGAAGTTTCAGGGCCTCAGCGTTGATCCGATTTTCCCGCACCTCTTTCGCTTTCAGTACGATATCAATATCGATGTCGACCTTTCGCTGGCGATTGCCGAGGAAGGGCGCGCCGAGGGACTGATCACGAAGGTCATGAAGAATCCAGATTTTCGTCTCGACTACGGTGCGATCACCAGCTGCTATCTGACCAATCCTGCGTTTGATATTCCGATCGTCTGTCTTTCTTCAAACAACTCGCCCTACTATTTTTCAAACGAAGTCGGCCAGCATCAGATGGAAAAGCTTGGCCGTGCAACAGCGCGCGCGATTGCGAAGAGCGGGAAGCGTGCGGTGTTGCTGGCGAGCAACTCGCTTTCGCATCGTCATTTTACGAATGAACCTGAGATTCCAGAGGATATGAGTCACGAGCACATTTATCATCATGGGCAGTACCTCTGGGATATGGAGATGCTGAAGATGATGCGCGAAGGGCGCTCGCGTGAGCTCATCGATGTGCTCCCTGAGTTTATGGATATGGCGCTTGCTGAAGTGAAAGCCGGTGCGCTGACCTGGATGCTCTCGGCCCTGGACTTTCCGTCGTATCCGGCCGAAGTTCACGCTTATGGTTCAGTCATTGGAACGGGCAATGCAGTCGTTGAGTGGGCCCATGAAGCAAATTCGGGAGGTGCACGATGAGCATCACCGCTTGCTATATTGTTCCAGGACTTCCACACACGCTGCTTGCCGCCGATAAAAATCCAGGCTGGATGCGCCTTCGCCAAGCGATGGATGAAGTGCGAAAAGAGATTGAAAAATCCGATGCCGAGATGATTCTTTATTTCTCGTCGCAGTGGCTTTCGGTTTTAGGTTATCTCTTTCAAGCTGATCCCGAGCCAGAGTGGACACTTGTCGATCACAACTGGCATGAGTTTGGCTCCATTCGGTACAAGTTCAAAGTCGATCCGCGCTTTGCGCATCTCTACGCGAGTGAAGTCAAAGAGATGGGGCACTACATTCGCGAAGTGAACTATCGTGGTTTTCCGATCGATACGGGAACCGTTGTCGCACAAAAACTTTTAAATCCATCGAATCGTCTGCCAGCCGCAATGGCCTCTTGCAATATGTACGCTGAAAAGCAAGAGACGCTATCGATTGGTCAGGCTGCAATGCGTGCGATTGAAAAGCATGGAAAGCGCGTCGCCGTTGTTTGCATCACCGGTCTTTCTTCGCGCTATCACACTGACGAGATTCCCTATGAGAACGACGTGATCTCGTCACAAAAAGACGATGAGTGGAACCGCAAGATCCTTGAGGTTCTTAGCGAAGGCCGGCTTGAAGATATGAGCGAAGTGGCGCGCGAGTTTTCGCGACAAGCCAATGCCGATATGGGCTGCCGCGGATTTTGGTGGCTCAATGGACTTTGCGGCAAAACCAATGATTTCACCGGCCGGGTGTTTGGCTATGAACCTATCTATGGTAGCGGTGGTGCGGTCGTTGGACTTTATCCAAAGCGGAAGCTTCGTTCGATCCCGGGTTGGGTGAATGACGAGGCCGACCTTGTCGAGCGTTTTGCTGGAAAATCAAAAACGACAAAGGCATCGGCGCCAGTCGTGCCGCTTTCGCAGACCGCACTGGATTCGATTGTCACCTTTGAGCCGCAAGCGCATGCCGCAGGCAGTGTGAATTCCAGCAAGGCTCCTCCTCCGGTTGGTCCGTACCCACACGCAAAACGCGTTGGCGATTTTCTATTCTTAAGCGGCGTTGGCCCGCGAAAGCCCGGAACAAAAGAGATTCCGGGTGTTCAACTTGATGCCGATGGGCAAGTCATCGCGCACGATGTGGAGCTGCAGACGCGCTCGGTGATTGAAAACATTAAAGCCGTACTTGAAGAGTCGGGCGCGACACTGAACGACATCGTCGACGTGCAGGCGTACCTGACCGATATGAAGCGCGACTTTAAACGTTTCAATCAAGTCTATGGTGAGTACTTTGGCTATAAGGGTGGTCCTGAACCCACGCGAACGACGGTCGAAGTTACCGCACTTCCAACGCCTATTTGTGTTGAACTGAAAGTGACGGCCTATGTCGGACAAAAGCGCTGATCTGTTTTCGCTCTCGCACGGCGCCTTTCGCTATGCGGATCGCGAAAAAATCTTAAGCGAAGCCGCTCGTCGTGAGGCGGGTGGTGAGGCTTGGCCTGATATCGTGCGCGACTTTCACACAAGTCAGCACTGGGGCTTTGAGGTTCTGCCAATGGGACATCCAGAAACCAAGCCACCTGTCACCGAGAGCGATAAGAACGCACGCGAGGTGCGGGCATTTTTCTGGACGGCCTTTCAGAGTCTTTTGATTTTAAAGGCCTTCGTTCTTTACTTTGGTTTGAACTACGCGATCCACCACGACGACGCGAGTGGCTCGTTCTATGGCTGGGGCCTTGGCATCTCGGTGGCCTTCTCAACAGGCTCGCTCATCTTTTTTGCGATCCGCAAAAGCCGCAGCCGGAGTTTTACTTAAATAGACAGCGGCCATGATCGCCCCCGACGCAAGGCAGAGGGGGCAGTGAAGTGCCTAGCGAACTAAGTTTGATAGGCCTGAGGCCACGTCGTAGCAGAACTCGGAGTCTCGATAGTACGACTTGATGTAGGTCGCTCCGCAGTAGACTTCGTTGTTTCGATTGCAGTAGCAGCGTCCACTCAGTTCAGTTGAACGAGCGATCTCAATCACGGCGTAGCATGATGCCGAGGAGCCCATGGTCGTAACGTAGTTGCCGTCGGAGTAGAGCGTGTAGCTAGATCCATGTGACGGTGAGCACATCAGGCTCTCGGGGGCCGAAGAGGCGATGTTTGATACTGCCAAAATTGTAAGAAGGACGAGGCTTTTCATCCAGTTCAAGGCGTTCATAGCGGTCTCCTTTGGAGTGGCGAGGTGATCGTCGTAACAGGTCAAAGATACGGATATTGCGGCGCTTGCGCCATGGTCTCATTGGGCCTTGAAATCATTACTGTCGAAGGAGAAGTAAATGATGGACCTCAGCACTTCTCCCGGCCCGATATCGAGGGCCACTTCTGATGCCAGAGCGAGCAATGGCGTCGCTTTCGCCATGAGCGCCCCCGACGCAAGGCAACGGGGGCACCGGGATTGACAATCCTTCCGGCCGCCACATCTTGAGAAAAGTGAAGAGCTTTGCCGCCGGCCTCTCATTATTCTGTGTTTACCTGATCAGTCCCGCCATCGCGACGGCGTGCGAGCGACCGCATTCAGTACTGGGTTGTGAATCGAGCAAAGCCACCGCGATAACGTCGGCGCAGTCGACAGCGCAAAAGGCTGACTCTCTAGACGGGACCCCGTCGGCCTTTCTTGTGCCTCGCGCCGTCTCTCTTCCAAGTCCCAACGCGTTTTCAGTGTTTGAGCGGCAAGCGTATCGAGTGCCGGCCGCGAGAACCCATTTCATTTATAGCGGCCTCAGTCCTCCTCGTCTGTTCGTTACGACTTAGTTTTACGAACAGATTTTCAATCGCACGAGAGTGAGGATTTATATGAATATCCGTCTATTTTCTATTGCTGTTCTTATGTCGGCGCTTCCGCTTCAAAGCTTTGCTGCGGGCCACGAGATTTCGCTGAATCACGCTGACTTTATTGCCGCGGAGAAAGTGTCGCCTTCGGGCGAAACCGTTCTCAACGTCAAATTGAGTAAGTCTGGAAAAGCGAAGATGAAAAAACTGAACGCGAGTTCAGTTTCAAAAGAGGTTCATGTCGAAGTCGCTGGAGTCGCCTCAGACTTTAAACTGAGAGTTCCGATTGTGGGCGACGAGATGCAGATGGGGCCGTACTCGGCAGCCGAAGCGACAAAAGTCGCTGACGAGATCAATAAGAAGTAAGTTTTCAAAGGGGGGCTTGAGAGGGCCCCCTTTTTTTATAGAGAAGCGCTAATCCGTGCTTCCAGTTTCGAGAGTCATGTTCTGGCCATCCTTCGAAAGCGAGAAGACGATGGGGAAAGTGATAATCACGACGCTGTCTTTCACTTCTGGTTTTGGAAAGGTCCAGGTCTTTGAGCCGTTGAGAACACAGGCGATCAGCGCTTCGTTTTTTAAGGTCGTCTTCGTCTTGTCGAATTCGGCTTTTTCAACCTGCCCCTCGGATCCGATCGTCCATTCGATCTGCAGTTTACCCTCGGTTCTCGGCTCCGTTCTGCGCGCCACATTGTAGCAGTCGCGCATGACGATCTCATGCGTGCGAACTGTCGCTTTGACCGCTTCACGAAATGGCTGCTCGCGGGGCTGTTCTTCGGATGATTTGAAGAGTGGGCCTTTACTCGCGCACGCGACCAAGGTGAAGGCACCCAAGACAGAAGAGAAAAGTCGAAGATTAAAAGTTCTCATTAGAAAAGCGTCGCATAGGCATGGGCTATGGAGCAACATTGATGGAGGCGACGGCCCGTTCGACAATTATATTCAGACTCAGCGGCTTTGTCAGAATATGCTTGGGATGATTCATGCGCTCGTGCATCTCGAGAGAGCAATCGGCGCTCATCACAACAACTGGAATTTCGCGGATACGTTCACACTGACTTTGTTCTCGACGAAATTCGTATCCATCCATGACCGGCATCTGCGCATCTAGAAAAATAAGGTCTGGAAGCTTCGGCAGTTCCGCCAATAGCGATAGCGCCGCTCGACCGTTCTCAGCGGAGATGACTGAAAATCCATTTCCCTCAAGTGCGGTGGTCAGGAGCAGGCAATTATCAACGGAGTCATCGATAATAAGAACAAGTTTTTCGGTATTTTCATTCATAGTGCGGTACTCCTACCACAGCGGTCAGTTTGCTGTACGAAGATTACCGGGGTCGTTCATGCTGTGAGGTTGAAATTGCTATACGAGTTTCTCGAAAGTCATCGCGCCGAAATTCTGGCGCTCGCCGAAGAGAAGACATTGGTTCTGGCGGGGCCGCTTCCATCCTCAATCGAGCTCGAGCGGGGATTGCCGGTTTTTTTCAACCATCTCATTCAATATCTAAAAAACTCGAGAAGAGACAATGAAGAGTCTAGGATCGTCGCAGGTGCAGCTGAGCACGGGCGCGAGCTTTTGCGACTTAATTATACGCTGTCTCATGTCGTGCACGCTTACGGCGCTATGTGCCAGGCGGTGACGGAACTTGCGCAGCGTCGTCATGCGGCGATCTCCGCTCAGGAGTTCAATGATCTCAATATGTGCCTTGATATCGCGATTGCGGCTGCGGTCTCTGAATTTCAGTACCACTCGGTCCAAGCGAGTGAAGAACGTGAAGTTCAGCATTTGGGAATTCTCGTGCATGAGCTGCGAAACGCACTTTCGAGTGCGACAGTCGCGCAAGATATGATTCAGCAGGGGTTAGTGGGGAATAGCGGAAGTACAGCAAAAGTGCTCGTCGCCAATTTGGCGAGAATGCGGGATCTGATCGATCGGTCGTTGTCAGAATTGCGAATGCGCGCCGATCCGCAGCTTCACATCGAAAAATTCAATGTGACTGAACTTATGGATCAGATTCTTTTAACCGCTCAAGGTGAGGCTCGCACGAAGCGACAGACTCTAAGAAATGAAAGCGCAAAAGGAATCGAACTTGAATCCGACCGTCAGCTCTTGCTTTCGGCCATCGCAAACTTGACTCAGAATGCCTTAAAGTATTCAAAAATCGGCGGACTCATTATCGTTCGAGCGGCATCGTCTGGGAAAAATGTGGTTATTGAAGTTGAGGACGAATGCGGTGGACTCAATTCTGACGCGATTAAAAACTTGTTTAAGCCGTTTGTTTCTGGTGGCTTCGACCAAAGCGGTCTCGGCTTAGGTTTAACGATCGTTCAGCGAGCCGTCACCATGCTTCAAGGCAAGATCTCGCATCAAAACAATCCGGGCAGAGGTTGCGGATTTCGAATCGAAGTTCCCAAGGTTCTTGTTCCTGTCCCCGTGAATCGAGCCGTCGAGGGTCTTTCCTCCGCCCATCCAAAACCCAGCCGTCCGTGATCTGAGGAACAGGATTCGTAAGAGTTCCCCTTCAATGACCACGTCGTTGGCGTTCACTCTTTGATTCCCGAGTTTCCACTTCGTCGAGAGTGGGCATATCTCGCTTTAAATCTTTTGAAAAAATGAACTTCCCATCAAGACGACGGCATTTGGCTTCATCCGTTAGCGAGTCCGCTCGGTAATGCACTTTGTTTATGAGGCAGGTCCAGCCGGAGTTTGGATACTTCTCAAGATGGCTCTGGAGTGAGCTCGGACTTTCTTTTTGCTCTGCTTCTTCTGGACTGGCTGCATTCGCTGTCATCGCAGCGGCCATGCATGAAACAAGACAGGTCGAAATTTTCTTCATGAGATTCATATGCGCTCCAAATGTCAAAGTTTTGCCAAGATCAACCGGCGTCTACTTGTCTGCTAAATTCTCAAGGATCGGGCAGTGTGGGCGATTGTCGCCATGACAATTGCGGGCCAGGTGGCGAAGTGTGTCTCGCATCGCCTCAAGCTCGTTGATTTTCTGTTCAAGCGAGTGAATGTGCGCTTGTGCCATTGCCTTGACGTCGGCACTGGCTCTTGCGCGATTTCGCCAAAGACCCACGAGCCGCTTGATCTCTTTCATCGAGAATCCTAAGCCTCGCGCTCGCTTGACGAAGGTGAGGAGGTGAACGTCGTTGTCGGAGTACGTGCGATACCCAGAGTCAGTGCGACTTGCTTTTGGAATAATGCCAATCGACTCGTAGTGGCGGATGAGTTTCGCGTTAACACCAGAGACCTTGGCGGCTTCACCGATATTCATGATGCCCAGTATAAACCTTCCAGTTGTTGGAAGGTCAAGAGCGAATGTCAATTCACTTGTAACGCATTGATTGTATGGGGTTTCGGTACTAGATTTTAAATTTGCGGGAATGTCGATTGACCTTCCCATTATTGGAAGCCTGATGATGTTTTTGAGCTTAACGGCCTAAGGGAGATTCAGCGATGAAACACAGTCAGCATAATCACAGTCATTCCGATCATAACTGCTGCGCGGTAAAAAATGAAAAGCATGACGTCCAAAACGTCGCGATTGATCCCGTGTGTGGAATGAAAGTCGATCCCGAAACAGCTCGCGGCGGGACATCGAGCTATGAAGGTCGCGACTACTACTTCTGCAGTCCAAAGTGCAAAACGAAGTTTGATGAAAACCCCACGGCGTACCTCTCGAAGAGTGAGCCGCCTAAAGAGGTGTCCGCTGCTGATAAAGAGCGGATCTATACCTGTCCGATGCATCCCGAAGTCAGACAGAAAGGTACAGGGAGTTGCCCGATTTGTGGAATGGCGCTTGAGCCAGAAGAGGTCTCGCTCGTTGAGGAAGAGAATCCCGAGCTTATTGATTTCACCCGGCGGCTGAAGGTCAGCGGGGCGCTGTCTATCCCGCTGCTGCTTCTTGCGATGTCCGACTTGATTCCAGGTCAGCCTGTTCAGCATGGCATGCCTCATTGGCTCTACGCCGGCATACAGCTTTTACTCGCGACACCGGTTGTTATTTGGTGCGGACGTCCATTTTTTGAGCGGGGCTGGTCGTCTCTCAAAACACGTCAGCTCAATATGTTTACGCTGATCGCACTTGGAACCGGAGTTGCGTATCTGTTTAGTCTTATCGCCACTTTCTTTCCGCACCTGTTCCCTGAGAATCTTCGTGTTCATGGTGGAATGGTCCCACTCTATTACGAGGCGTCGGCGGTTATCATCGCACTGGTTTTGCTCGGCCAAGTTTTGGAGTTAAGGGCAAGAAGTCAGACGGGGAATGCGATTCGCGCGCTTCTCGGGCTTGCGCCGAAAACCGCAAGGCGCATTCAGCCCGATGGAAGTGAAGAGGATGTTCCAGTTGAGCACATCCATGTTGGCGATCTTTTGAGAGTTCGTCCTGGAGAAAAAGTCCCGGTTGACGGCGAGGTTACAGAAGGTCGAAGCGTTATTGATGAGTCGATGATTACAGGTGAGCCGATTCCAGTTGAAAAAGAAGTCGGCAGTAAAGTAACGGGCGCAACCATCAACTCGACCGGCGCATTTGTTATGCGCGCAACGAAGGTTGGTTCGGATACACTGCTTTCGCAAATCGTAAAAATGGTTTCCCAGGCACAAAGAAGTCGCGCTTCGATTCAAAAACTGGCGGATACAGTTTCATCGTATTTTGTTCCGGCGGTTGTTCTCGTCGCTGTTGCAACGGCCATCATATGGTATTTCGTCGGGCCTGATCCAAAGCTGACCCATGCCATCGTCAATGCTGTTGCGGTTCTTATTATTGCATGCCCTTGTGCTCTGGGGCTTGCGACGCCGATGTCCATTATG
>JAEUWE010000283.1 GCA_016791465.1 Pseudobdellovibrionaceae bacterium | reverse complement strand
GGATGATCCTCTTTTGAAGCACCCGATTTTGACCAATCACGACTCGCCTCGCTCAGATCTTGCATGAGGTGTTTGCTCTGCAAAACAAGCGAAAGCGCAACCAACTCTTCTCGGCTAATACCCTCAAGATCAATCTGCTGCCCATAGAGATCTTCGCGCTCGAGCAATACCTCTTCGGGAGCAACATCGTCGCCCGATCGAACTGAAAATTTTGGCCCAAGCTTTGCTGCACCAACCGGTGCCGGCCCCGAAGGCTGCATCCCCGGTCGCCCCGCCAGCGATCCAAGCAAGGTTTTCTTGATCCACGCGGCCTCGACATCGAGAAATCGAGCCATCTCTGAACAAAACAGGTCAAGAATCGGCTTATCAAAAAGCGCTGAGCCCGCAGCGGCCAACGTTTGCGCCGCCGCTTCAACAACTCGAAGTTTATCCTGAGCGGTATTGCGGTACCCCTCCATCCAATGCCGCGTCAGCAAAATCGTGAAGAGGTCCCCCGCTCCGCGAATCAGCTCGCGAAGTGCCTCAACCCCACGCTCCCGAATAAAATCATCGGGATCCATTCCGTCTGGCAAAATCACACCGCGGGGCCGCAAATCCGACATCAACAGCGCCGCCAAGCTTCGCTCGGCCCCCTGAATCCCGGCCCGATCGCCATCAAGCAGCATCACCACGTTCGGTGTCATACGCCGAAGCAGGCGCCCATGATCAGGAGTGAACGCCGTCCCCAAAATCGCGGCGACATTGGTCACGCCCGCCCCGTAAAGCGAGACCGCATCCATGTAGCCCTCCACAATCACCGCTTCATCCATCGAACGGATGTAACGGGCAGTGACATTCAGGCCATAAAGAATCTTACCTTTGTGAAAAACCGGTGTTTCGGGAGAGTTCAGGTACTTGGGCTCCCCCTCACCAACGACGCGACCTCCAAAACCAACGGTCTCACCGGCCGTGGTCACGATCGGAAACATCAAACGCCCGCGAAAAAGATCGAAATGCGACTCTGGAGCTCCGGCCCGCGTCGAGCGCTTCAAAAGCCCACCGCGCTCGCCGACCTCAAGCGGAATCTTGCGAGCGCGAAACAGCTGCGCCAGGCCGTGCCACTCATCGGGAGAATAGCCAATACCAAAGAGCTCGATTAACTCTTCGGTCAGCTGCCGCCCAGCCGTATAGATACGAACAGGGTGCCCTGGTGGCAGCTTTGAAAAGCGATCTTGAAAATACGAGCTCGCCAGCCGATTGGCCGAAAGTACACCGTCGCGAAGCTCACGCGCGCGCTTCTCACGAGGATCTTCATCGCGCTCAGGAAGCGCAATATTCGCACGTTTGGCGAGAAACTCGATCGCTTCAGGAAATGCGTAGCCGTTGAACGTCTGCAGAAACGTAAAGATATTGCCAGACTTTTTGCAGCCAAAACAGTTGTAGAGCTGCTTGTCTTCGCTGACCGAAAAGCTGGCCGTTTTGTCGTTATGGTCTGGAAACGGACATCGCCCCATAAAGTTCGCCCCCGTCGACCGCAACTGGGTGTACGGGGCGATCACGTCGACGATGTTGTTCGCCTCGCGAACCTTCTCGACGAAGTCTGGAGAGAACCGCATAGGCTTAATTGCCGCTCAATTTGGATTTGATGATCTCGCTGACGATTTTGTTGTCGGCCGAACCCGCCGTGCGAGCCTGTACCTCTTTCATCACCGAGCCCATATCCTTGATGGTCTTAGCGCCAGTTGAAGCCACAACCTCAAGCACAATCTTCTCAATCTGCTCACGCGACATCTGCGCTGGCAAATAGGCCTCGAGCAACTTCAATTCAGCCGATTCGGCGTCGACCAGGTCTTGGCGTTTTGCCGCCAAGTATTGCTCAATCGACTCTTTTCGTTGCTTCACAAGCTTTTTGACAACGGAGAGGCACTCCTCTTCGCTCATTGGCTCTGGACGCAGTTCAATTTCACGATTCTTAAATGCGGACTGCACCATTCGAAGCGCATTGAGCTTCGCCATCTCTTTGGCTCTCATTGCGTCTTTAATATCAGTTGAGATCTGCTCACGAAGTCCCATGGAACCTCCTCAAAAAATGAACACCAAGAACTAGCACCAACAAAAAGAGCCGGTTGCCCGGCTCCTTTGCATTCAACTTGATCGCAATGCCGTTTAGACGACGATCAGTCGTTGAATTTCCGTTGTTTTTTAGCAAGACGCTTGCGCGCCGAGATCGACTTCTTTTTCAAGCGAACGCTTGGTTTTTCGAAGTGCTCACGCTTTTTAACTTCGGACAGGATACCCGCTTTTTCGCACGACTTCTTGAAGCGACGAAACGCTGCTTCAAAACTTTCATTATCGCGTAACTTAACGAGTGCCATTGAAAATCACCTGCCCTTCAGTTCCTTATCAGGAGTATTGGACGTAACACGCCCCCATTGGGTTGACAAAGCACTTTCTTCTGCTTAGCTCCAACCAACGGCCCTGGTACTGCGCATCAAGATGCTGTTATTACCAGTCTTAACATGAACTAAAGGCCTTTGGAGTGAACAAGCCATGAGCGATCAAAGACGCGAAGCCGATACCGAGTGGATGGCGCTGGCCCTCCGCGAGGCCGAAGCTGCGGCCCTTCGCGGAGAGGTTCCGGTCGGGGCCCTGATTGTCGCCGATGGTGCCATTATTGCCTCCACCGGAAACCTCAAAGAACTCGCCATGAATCCACTGGGTCACGCCGAAATTCGAGTGATCGAAGACGCTGCACGCCGCCTCGGTCGCTGGCGACTCACAGGCTGCACGCTTTACGTCACTCTGGAGCCCTGCGTAATGTGCGCCGGTGCCATTGTTCACTCGCGCCTTGATCGCGTGGTCTACGGCGCGACGGACAAAAAAGCAGGTGCCGTCGAATCACTTTACCAAATTCTATCGGACGCCCGCCTCAATCACCGACCCAACGTCACAGGCGGAGTCGAAGCCGACGCTTGTGGAAAAATCCTCTCTGACTTCTTCGCTTCGCGCCGAAAACAGACTGATCAATAGAGAAAATGGCGCCCCGCAGCTGGAGCATGGCCCGTCCCATTTTGAGACATCCCGTCCCTTAGCTCCGCGTCAGCATTGTAAAAACTAGGCGAGCGACCAGCAGCTTCGAGATGAATGTCTTGCTTAGTTGGCTCGTTCGTTGAAATACAGTTGGGTATCAAAAGGGGGTTTCAGATGAGAAAATTCGTTCTCACACTTGCGTTCACAATGTTGGCTACCGCTTCGATAACTTCAGCAGCCTTTGGCCAAACTGTGCCGGGTCCTGTTGAGCCACAAAAGATTCCAGCCGCTTACACACACGCCTACATCCCTGTTGGCTTTGACTCCAACGACGATGTCGAGGTCGTTCTTGAGGGAATGTTCTCGAGCTCCTGCTGGCGACCAGCTGATATCCAAGTTGCGGTTGATCATGATCAGCGCAAAGTTTTCGTTGGACCCGCGGCCTACATGTTCCCGCAGCGCCTCTGCGCTCAGATGATCATGCCATTTGATCGCGTTGTGAGCCTTGGCATGTTGAAAGCTGGCGTCTACGAGCTTGTTCAAGCGACTGATGGCGCAGTTCTGGGAAAAATCCCAGTTGCTGCTGCAACTACTGATGCTCCAGATGACTTCACTTATGCCCCGGTTTCTCAGGCTTTCTTTAAAGCTGGAACTGGCAGCGGCGAGCTGATGATCGTTGGAAACTTCCCGAACAACTGTATGTCGCTCGACGAAGTCCGCGTTGGAGTCCAGAAAGATGTAGTTGTTGTGCAGCCAATCGCTAAAGTTGAAAAACGCCGCGATTGCAAAGATGGGTCATTCCCCTTCAACAGCAGCACAATCGTGAACTTCATCCCGAACGGACGTTATCTCATGCATGTTCGCTCGGCGAACGCGAAGTCGATCAATACTCTGATCGACGTTCTCTAACCCCCCGAAGGGCGTTCTGTCCCGAGCAAAAGGGTGGTCTGCGAAAGCAGATCACCCTTTTTATTTTCGACTCGCAGACTAGAGCGCAGTCGCGCCACCCATCCAGTTTTGCAGAGCCTTTGGTATACGAATGGTGCCATCCACCTGCTGATGCTGTTCAAGGAACGGTACGAGGCAACGAGGAGTCGCAATCGCCGTATTGTTCAATGTGTGGACAAAACGAACCGTCCCCTCGCGATCGCGATAGCGCAGATTTGTTCGGCGCGCCTGCCAATCGTGAAGATTCGAGCAGGAGTGTGTTTCGCGGAACAAGTTCTCGCTCGGCACCCAAGATTCGATATCGAACATCTTGAACTTACCTGCCCCCATATCGCCAGTGCAGACCTCAACCACGCGATAGTGAAGCTCCAACTCCTGCAGAATTTCTTCAGACGTTTGCAGAAGGAGTTTGTGGAGTCGACTGCTCTCCTCAGGATCGTTTTTGCAAAGGATGTACTGTTCAACTTTGTTGAACTGGTGCACACGAATCAAACCGCGAACATCGCGCCCCGCACTCCCCGCCTCGCGGCGGAAACACGGCGAAACTCCACCGTAGAGAATCGGCAACTGGTCTTCGCTCAAAATTTCGCCAGCATGCAGAGCGTTCAGCGGCACTTCGGCGGTTCCCGCAAGGTAGATGTCGTCCTCGGGAAGGTAGTAAACCTGATCGCGGCCCGTTGGAAAATGCCCTGTGCCGATGAACGCGTGCTCACGCGCCATGGCCGGAACGGTGATTAGTGTAAAGCCCTTGGCCTTCAGCTTCTCGAGGCTAAAACGCAAGATCGAGTGCTCAAGCAAAACCAAATCGCCCTTGAGTGAATAGCTTCGCGAGCCCGCCACGGCTGCGATTCGCTCCATATCCGCCCAACCGCGGGCGTTGATGATTTCGACATGATCTTTCGGCTTAAAGGCGAATTCGGGTTTCTTGCCCCATGTTTTGACTTCGACATTGCCCGACTCATCGGGGCCGATTGGTGAGTCCGGAGATGGAATCATCGGCACCAGCATCAGATAGGCCTGAAGAGTTTTTTCTGCGGCGTCGGTGGCCTCTTTGAGCTGATCAATCTCTTGCCCGATCTCACGGCCGCGCTTGATAACAGCCTCTCGCTCTTCAGCAGAGGCGCCTTTCATTTTCTTCGAGTTCGCATTGCGCTCCTCATTGAGGGCCTGATTTTTCTTTTTGAGCTCGAGCAAAGCCTGATCAGCCGCAAGAAGTTCATCAACATTCAGTCCGACGCGTTTCTGCTTTACCGCCGTCTTTACGGCGTCTGGATTTTCACGAATGAACTTAAGGTCAAGCATGGCGCGTCTCCGAAATGAGGTGTGTAAGCGCTGATTCTATATCGGAATAGGCCTTAGACTCAATCGATGAGGTACTTGATGCCGATTTTGATAAGGCCCGGCTCAAGCGCTTTGACCCATCGAACTTCGGCTTCACACTCGGGCAGACGGCCCACGCGACACAGGCACCACATGCCTTCGTGAAACTTATCTTTCGTGGCCAAGACAATTGCACAGCCTGTCGTCGACTCATTCAATACCAGGCCAAAATGGGTCGCATTGCGCCCCCCCATCAGCCGAATGCCGATTTCAGCCAAGGTGCCGGGATCCGGCGCAAAACGCAGTCCCCGCGCGCGTTGGCGTGGGGCTGGAGCCGCAGCCTTTATCGGTTTTTTTGTCGCCTTCGGTGCCTTGCCGCTCATGTTCATCTCCCGATTATTTTGTACTTGTATTGATTGACCCAAGAATTCGGCGAAACGTAAACATCTGAGCGGCGAATTCGATTGTGCAACGCATTGCTCTACGACAAACGCCCAGCTGCCGGCGTGACTCTACCCACTGGCTTTGGCATATCTTGAAGTTCTAGTTCTATGCGGAGGTTTGGCCGAGTGGCTTAAGGCGCACGCTTGGAAAGCGTGTGTAGGGTAACACCTACCGTGAGTTCGAATCTCACAGCCTCCGCCATTTTTAGAGTCCATCGCGACTCATTCAGATTCTTGGAGTTCACTAGGTTATTCCATACAGTAGCTGAGAGACGTTTTCTGACGTCACTTCGGTCGAAATCATCCAAAATCATCGTTTTAATCGGGTCCGTAGTTCTTTTGTAGTTGGCGCTGTAGTTTGCGGGCCGGAAACCTACACAAGAAATATCGTTAGTTCGTACCGTCAGCGTTGATTTGAGAAGTTCTGGGAGGCGCAGGCTTTGTTTTTTCCTTCGGGCGCGAAAATACTTTTGTATACTGGCGCGCAAATAAAATCGCATCTTCCAAGCTTCGAAAGAGCGCTACCGACTTGCCCTCTAAGGTTACGCAATAGTCCAACTCATCCCCTGATCCTGGCTTTTCGACTATTTCAACTTTCATGTTGTTCCTACCAGATGACGTTCGAGTTCTCGTTTACAAATCGAAGATATGTCGAGCCTGCGCCATTCACCCAGTCTAAGCCAAGACAAAACAGCCGCCCTGCTCACAAGTTCATCAGGCAACTTTGCCGCAACAATGTTCGCTGTCGTTCTTGAGATGCCAAGACTAACGAGATTCATCATCGTATCGGAAGAAGCGCCGAACTCCAGATAAAGCGGAATCGCCGGAATCTTCTCGATGTATTCTTCAGCGCCATTGGAACGGTAGACGTGTGCCAATAGATCATTGTGACACTTCGCAAACTTCACATATCGAAATCGAAGGTCGTCCTCAATCAATCTCATAACTTCTCGAATAGTGGTGTGAATGTTCACACCTCGGACAGCATGATCCTGCTTGTACTTGATTCGCAAAGCGATGAGTTCCGCCAATGGCTTTCCTCGCATCCACGCAACGGCCCAGTTTGCATAGAATTTGTGGCTGCCGTCAGACTTTGGGAGCTTCTCAAGATGATTGTGAATTCGTTTAAAAAACCTCAGCATGCCTTGGTAAGCGTCTCGAGCTTGTGGATGTGTTGGCGCCAAGTATGCCGCACCTTTTTCGCGAAATCGCTTCTCTAGATAGTTCAATAGCTCTTGTTGTCGAACAACAGACACCATGCTGTTTCGATCGGCAATCTCATCAGGGACCGTAATCGAACGACTAATTTCTGCCAAAGAATCAATGATCGGCTTTGCTTGCACAAAAGTAACGCCAGTAGCTTCGAGTACTTCCCTCAATCTCCCAGCCTTGCTGGAATTGTACAGCTTCATAAATGCTCCCTCGACACCTTCCGCTTGTCCAGATGCATGCTCGGGATCTTTCATGTAGCCGACCAGCTCCGGCCCTCTTGTGAGCAGATTGTCCGCGAAGGACGATCTAATTTCTTGTTTTTTCTCTGCATCCAACGGTTTTTGTGTCCACGAATCGTAGTCGACCAAAAAGACATTGCCTTCGTACTCCTTTCCAAGACGTCCAGCACGCCCTGCTAGATTCCAAAACTCCGATGGAGTCAGGGGTGTTTCCGTGGGTTCCCCCCATTCCTTTCCCTTCGTCGGATTCAACATAAACAGGTTTTTGGCTGGAAGGTTTACTCCGTGAAGTAGCGTGCTGGTACTGACGAGTTGCCGAAGTTTTCCTTCTCTAAAAAGATCTTCGACCGTTTTTCTCACGACAGACGGCACTTTACCGTAGTGAAAGCCAACACCACGCTCCACAACTTTGGCCAAAATATATTCGGGATGAATTTGTTCCCTCAAAAATGACGCGAACTCAGTTAGCTCGGGAGCTATCGTCGGACTAACATCCGTAGGGACTTTTAGGTCGGCCAATGTGGCCGCAATATCTTCGCATCTTGCAGGTCCACCGGCATAAATAATTGAGGGGTCTGTGCCGCCAACTTTCCAGGCGAGAAACGCCAATCTATTGTTTGCATCGCTCAAATCAAAACTTGGTTCGCTTGAAAAATGCCTTGAGCCAACAAAGAGTTCGCCCCCAGATATAAATGTAGAAAACTTAACGGACTGTCGAGCGGACGAATCGGTCGCCAAAAATACGACATTTTGTGACACAGGGCTATAGTCTTCATCAATGAAGTTGGCACTCGCGATAGCTTCGCGGAACACATGGCGAAACAGTTCCGGGTTTCGAATAAACGGGCAGCCGAATAGACATCGAGTAGATGCCGATCTGGATCGAACCTTTTCGATCGCCGTCTGCAAAAGAATTCCCCGATCTGAATCTGAAATCATCTGCGCTTCGTCAACCACGACCATCCTAAATAGCAAAGCAGGATCGGCCTCTAGCAAAGTCTGAAGACGCTCTTGCGTCAGAACAAATAGGCCTCCTGGAACTCCTAAGTCTGCGGGCGACGCTGGTGTACTCAGGATCGAGAAGTCTGATAGGTTATGAGCTCGTAAAAGTTTCGCAAACTCTTCCGACACCTGGTTGATTAGCGCACGAGATGGAACCACATACAGAAACCAAGAATTTCGATTTCGCGAAAACTCGCGAAGCAAATAGCGCTGCAGCGCGAATGACTTTCCGGCTGAGGTCGGAGCTACAACTGTGGTAATCGCGACTTCTTCAGAAAGTTTAGTCCAAAGCTTCGTCTGGAAGTCGGTCATTACGAATTGTCCCACGACGTCATCAGTGACGGTGTTTTCCAACCGATGTGATCTAGATTCTAAAAAGAGCTGAATAGGAAGATTGTCACTCTCAGGCAGAAACGCTTGAATCGTCGGGAAATTGCCAAGTCTCGAAAGAATTAACTCAGCAAAGCCATTTCCATCATAATTCATTCCAGGCCGGAGCCCTTCGATTGATACAGCCATCCTATAGGCGGCTTCTTTAAATTTGGAGTTAACCGATAAAGCGAAGGTCGCCGCAACACGGCTAAGGCGTACCTGGAGATCGGCCTCCGCTGAGTCGCCGTTACTCTCGAAGCCGAGATCCTTTTTCAAATGCCGGATTAGAAGGTTGCGATATTCTGATTGAAAGTTCTCGCGCGACCAAATTTGATTGCAAAGTGCCTCAATCAATCGAAACCCCAAGCCTCAAAAAGAATTTTTTTCGGAACTGCTCTAAACTTTCGAATGGAAGCAGCAGAAAAATAAACTCAAGATCGTTAACTTCCTGCTCACCAATTTTTGCCGCAATTTCCCGACATGCTTCTTGAGTGAATGTTTGGTATTCACTCACAAACTGGCTCTCGATTAATCGTGGATTTCTCTTCAAAGCGTCGTAGTCGAACCCTACCAGGCATGCGAAAGCTTCGATGCGCCTATTGCTTAAGGCGCTGTAAGGATCGAAATGATCTAAAATCAACTTTCTGAAAGTTTCATTCTCTATGGAAATATGATCTCGAACTATTTGAATTTCTCGAGGTCGTGTCGACGGCGTGCCGTCACGGCCAAGAAATTTTCTAACTGATGCGAGGGTTGACGACAGTGCTCCCGAAAAGTCTTGATGCAACTTCGATTCACCCCAAAGAATTCTCAGTTCTTCAGATTCTTGATCATATAAAGCGTGAATCCCATCAGATCCATGAACTGGCATTGCCGTACTAGTTTTAAGATACATCTTACAAGCCAATTGAGGGGCGCCGAACTTGCCTTCGAGTAGAGAGAAGAGGATTAATTCACCCGGCTCACCAGCACGTGACTGTTGCGCTCTGCTTTGAATAAAAAGACTCTTGGCTTTTTCATGTAGCTCAGTCGACTTTCGATGATCGCATGTGCGTTGCACATATTCAGCGGCGGCTCTTCTCTCTTTTAGAGGAATGCAATACTCAACAATTCGGTAGTAGAGAAAATCGACGAAATCATCGAGATTAGGTGTTCCTGCACGAAATGGAATATAAAAAAAACGGGCGCGTGTCGAAATAGACTCAAATTTATATTCAAAATTAACTTCGTTAATACGGTGTGGCAGCTCAGCGTATGTGCCGACAATGGCGTTACTCATTTTAAATATGCCCAGTGATTATAGATAATCCAATTGTAGATAACTTCATCTCCATCGGAGAACTACGCATCCCGAGATGGACAGTAATATGGACCTTGGTCGCTCGAAATTGTTTAAGAATAGTTAATGACTCTCAGCAGGAGGCGCCCCCACTTCTCTACTTGCTGACAGAACTGAAGCTGACATTGTCAGAATCTCCGTTCGTTCTGATCCGCAATGATCGCTGAACCGGCGCCAACAGGCACGCGACCTTCACATAATTCTCGCGGGTATCGGACTACCTCATATCCGCTTTCACGATCTCCGTGCGACACGGGCCACCAGGCTGCTCAGTCAAGGCGTAGCAGCAATCAAAGTGATGAGGACGGGAGGATGGCAGAAAATGGAACCGAAGATGATTTACGCGCGCAAAGCGGGCGTCGACATCAATGGACGCACGGGCTGCTTAAACCTTCACGATCGCAAAGGGCGACCGAAAAAAGCGCTAAGGATGAGGCTAAGTAGTGATTTGTAGTCTTCAGCTTCGTAGGTGGTTGAAATTAATAGATAAATGGCGGGCCCTGCTCTCTCCGCGATTATCGAGAGACCCGATCTGGGATACTGCAACCATTTCCCGAATCAACGACAGGATTCCGTATTCCGTTACTTTACGATGGTGATTTTTAAATCCACAACTTCGGCACTCTTCAATATCTCTTTTAGAGTCGTATCATCCGGCAAAGAAAACTCCAAGGTTGATTTGTCGGCAACACCGACAAGATTGTTCCACAGGACCGGTGTCTTCGACGGAAGACTCTTCAACACGTGCTTGAGATATCCGGAGCTAACCTTGCTATCAGTGAGTTCTTTCGTGCCCTTGGTTCGGTTGGTTCCCGGTAGTAGCGCATACCATACATACCCCCCTTGATCTCGCCAGCTGTAAAGCTCCGCCCCTTTCATGAACAGATCTTTGTCGACCACACTTGGGGCCGGCGCAAATGGGGCTGACAGTAATTCCCTAAAACCTCTTTTAGATTGAAGGCTGAGTTCAGTTTCGATTTCTGTTTCTCCGTACAGTTCCAAAACTCATAGCTCAAAACTTCGCAAGCGCTATTATTCTGATACTTTGTTAGTTTCGCTTCTTCAAGAGCGGCCAAGTACCGCCCTGCGGCTGTCGCAACTTTGAGACTGCAATCGGCACCGGAAATTGAACTGACGAAAATGACGGCTATCGCAATAACAATTGGGGCGTGTTTCATGTACTCCATACTGATACGCTTGCAACGATCGTCAACTTGAATTCGAAAGACAGGTCACGTGAGGGGCAAACGGAAAACTCAAGATCCTTGCGAAACGTGCCAGATGCATCGCGACCGCTGTCTCTGCGACCTCATCCCGAATATCGAAACCAGAACCCGATTGAGCCTCGTCATTCATACAAAAGAGCTGCGACGGACAACGAACACCGGCACTCTGGCCACAAAAGCGCTTTCGAATAGCGAGGTCCTTGTCCGTGGAAAAATGGGAGAGCCTCTCGACCTGAAGCCACTGCTCGCCGGCAACTATCGGCCTCTCTTGTTTTACCCAAGCGAAGACGGTGTGGAATTCACCTCTGAGTTCGTCCGTCAAAGCTCTCTGCCGATTCACTTGATCGTTCCGGACGGGAACTGGCGTCAAGCCGGAAAAGTTCATCTTCGACATCCAGAACTCGCCGATGTCCCACGCGTGGCCATCACCGTTCAGAACACGGCAACTTTTCACTTGCGAGCAGAGTCGTCGTCATTCGGCATGGCCACCCTTCAAGCGATCGCCCATGCCTATGGCATTATTGAGGGCGACCATGTCAAAGATGCACTGCTGAGGCTGTACCAGGCCAAGCTTGACCGCACTCTTCAGGGCCGCGGAACCAAAACTTCTGGTCTTGCACGAGAGAAACCACTAGATATTTCAGCGAACAGCTGACCAAGGACGCTCTCGTGAAACCAACCGACTTTCGCACACTCCCCCTCTCCGAGAGTCTTCAGCGCGTTATCTCCGAAATGGGATATTCCGAAATGACGCCGATTCAATCGGCCAGCATCCCGCTCTTACTGGAAGGCAAAGATCTGATTGGACAGTCGCAAACCGGAAGCGGCAAGACCGCGGCGTTTATCATTCCGATCTTACAAAAGATCGATGTCAGCGATGCGCGGCCGCAGGCGATTATTCTTTGTCCGACTCGAGAGCTCTGCGATCAAGTCCTGCGCGAGTGCCGCAAGTTCTCCAAGGCCTTTCAAGGCCTGCAAACAATCGCCCTTGTCGGCGGCCAACCTTACCCACCACAGATTCAGGCACTTCAGCGTGGCGTTCACCTCATTGTCGGAACACCGGGACGAGCGCTCGAGCACTTTCGCAATCGACATGTGGATGTGGCCAAGCTGCGCTGTCTTGTTCTCGACGAAGCGGATCGCATGCTCGATGAAGGTTTCGCCGAAGAGATGGCCGCCATTCTTGAGGAGCTCCCCCGCGAGCGTCAGACTATTTTCTTCTCCGCCACGTTTCCAGAGGGAGTGGAGAAGCTGAGTCGTCAGTATCAAAAAAACGCCGAGCGCGTGACCATCAGCAATGAAGCTCAAAGCGCCCCCCAGATCGAACAGTACGTCTACGATGCCGAAAATCCCGATAAAATCGCGACGCTCATTCGAATCCTGCAACGGCACCCATCGATGTGCACTCTCGTCTTCTGTCGCACCAAAGCCACGGTCGACGAAATTGGACAGCTCCTTGCGAAATTTAAGGTGAGCAGCGGTGTTTTGCATGGAGACCTGGCTCAACAAGATCGCGATCGAGTGACTTCGCTCTTTCGAAACGGCAGTCTGCGCATTCTCGTTGCAACGGATGTGGCGGCGCGAGGTTTGGATATCGATTCGCTTGAACTTGTCATCAACGTCGATCTGCCTCCGAGCACCGAGACCTATATTCACCGAATTGGCAGAACAGGACGCGCGGGGCGCAAAGGCAGCGCCGTTTCAATTGCGACGACTCACGATGCACTCAAAATCATCGAGATCGAGAGGGCGACCGGCGTCCCAATGATTCGGCAAAAGCTCGGTTATGAAAATCAACTGGGGCTGGGATGGGAATTTCAGACCACACGCATGCGCACTCTTCAAATTTCTGGGGGACGCTCAGATAAGCTGCGACCTGGCGATATCTTGGGCGCTCTAACCTCTCAACCCCACGCACTCGTCGCCTCCGAAATTGGCAAGATTGAAATCTACGATCGCTACAGTTACGTTGCGATTGACTCGTCACTCGCAGAACAGGCACTTGGCAAGCTCAGGTCGTCGAAGATCAAGGGTTCAAAATTTAAAATATTTTTGCTCTAGCTTTCAAAAGGAGGATCAAAATGAATGAGAATGGCTTGTCCAACGCAGAACGGCGGTTGTTGGCCCTTATTCTAGTATCCATCGTCGTCCTGGTCGGAGCTGATCTGGCAACAGACTCCAAAGAGGGCGTGCAATGGCCGCATCTGATCGTCGAACTCTCCGTCGCTCTCGCGGCCGCAGCAGGCTTTGTGATGGTCATGCGTGACTCGTTTAAGAAAACCCACCAACTTAATGAATCCCGCGAACTCGCAAAAGCTCGAGAGCTTGAGGTTGAACGTTGGAAAGCCGATTCGAAAAAATTTGTCGACGGACTCAGCGTCGCAATCGACACGCAGCTTGAACGGTGGGCTCTGACTCAGTCCGAAAAAGAGGTCGCGCTTCTCTTACTCAAAGGCCTGAGCCTGAAAGAGATTGCTGACATTCGCAAAACAACCGAGAAGACCGCGCGTGCACAATCCGTCGCTGTTTACTCAAAGTCGGGATTGGCAGGGCGCTCAGAGTTGTCTGCTTTTTTTCTCGAAGACTTATTGATGCCAATTGATCGACCGCCAGATGCGCGTCAAGTCTGACGTGACTGCGCAATTTGTTCGACATGTGCCTTGAACTCCGGAAACGTCTTCATCGCACGATGGAACGATTCCTTGCGTAGAAGGTAGACTTCGCAATAGGATGCCGCGCGGGCCGTCGCTCCACGTGGACGATCCGAAAGTAATGCCATCTCACCGAAAAACTGACCGTCAGCAAGCGTTGCAACTAAGGCGTTGTCTCGGCCGCGAATTTCGACACTTCCGGAATGAATGAAGTAAAGCGCAAGGCCAGGCTCATCCACTCGGAAAATGCGTTCTCCAGGAACAAAAATCATCGGTTCCAACTGAAGCATCAACTCTTCGATCAGCTCGGGGCTCGCATCGCGCAGAAAGTCGACTTTGGAAACAATCGACCTATTGATCTCATAGAACATCTCAGAGCGAATTTTAGCCGGAAGCTCGTGAATCACCGATCGCTCTTGGTATCCTCGCTTGTGAGTCCATAAATAGTGGAAATAGGTTCGAACATTCTGGCGCAGATGAGGCGAGATGCCGTGCATGTTCATAAACATCTCGATCCGATCAACAGAATCCATATGATGTTCGCGAGCAGCGTCACTGCGATGCAGGACCGTGGCAACGTTACTGACAATGTAACCAAAGACACCGACACCTGTCAGCTGAACTCCGCCGGCGTAAACCATCTGAGATACTGTTTTCGGAACGATATCTCCGAAGCCCACCGTCGTTAAGGTCGTCATCGCCCAATACCAGGCCCTCACATATCGAAAAAGTAAATCGCCCGTCGGGTCAGCGTTGCCCTCTCCCAGCGAAATCCAGCCACAGGCAATCAAATGAACAAGAAGCGGCAGTGTCACAAAAACTGGAATCAGTCGAAAGACGGTCGGACCGAGCTGATCAAACTGATCTAAGAACCGGCGAATCTGCTGAACGTTCCGTACACACACGAGGTTGATCAGAAGAAGCCGACCTGAAACCTCGCCGGTGAGCAAGTAAAACAGAAGCGATAGCGGCAAAACACAGAGCAGGTCGATGAAGACCTCTAGCCTCAACCAGTTTGCCAGTTTGACCAAACTCAATTCTTTATCGCGAAAACCGAGTACAATGTTATTCACCGACAGAACTGAAATCATTGAATAGAAAATGATATTGACTGAAAACGGTGGCTCAATCCCAACCATCCTCAACGGAAGCCAAAAACCAACCAGAAGGGCTCCGAGAATGGCGATCAATCGTTGTATCTCAATCGACTTCATTAGAAGAGACTCGCCAACAATGAGTCAATTTGATCAACCATGTTCGATGGCAACGCCCGAGAGAAACTGAAAGCCAGCTCCATTTCTCCCGCATCACTTACGACAATTGAAATGTCTTTTGCCTCTGGAACATTGACCACATGTAGGCCTCGGATATCCGACAGCTCACCGTCGACGTCACGATTTGACCTCAGCTGCTGAAGCGATTGCACCAAACAACGAAGAACCTCATTCAGGTTCAGTACATCGTCAATATCAAAGAGGGCTGGATCTCGATCAAAAAATATCTTTGCCGGCAGCTCCTGTTTGAGCTCCTCGCACACCCTCAATAACTCTCTCTGCGCAGAGTCGCGAGTCGGCTTCTGTTCCAGTGGTGATCGCGACACCGCACCCGAAGTAATAAACGGCAGGAGACGATGGACTTCAGAAAACCCAACAACCAATACCTTTGTGACGTCGACAAATACAACGCCACACTTAGGCGAGAGCTGAGCTTCGGTGGACAGCGCCAATGTTTGATTTTTGAATCCGACCGGCCATCCTCGAATGGCACCCTGAGACTCCACAATGACCGTCAACGGCCCCAATTGACCACGGCTCGTTTCGTCTATTGAACGCAGATAGTGCCAATAGCGAACTAGCATTTCGATAGTCGTCAGCGGTTCAATCTGATCGAACAGGTGATTCATGATCTATAGTCTGAGGCTATATCGAGTCAGTTGGTAGCGGCTCCCGACCTACGCCGAGGCTTTTTGATCCGTTGTTTCAATCAATCGACAGAATGCAACCTGAGTCCTGAGATAGACGGGGTCCACATCGCGATAGTACGCGGCGATCTCTTGAATCGAATAGCGCATACTCGCCACGACATTGGGCCGACTAGACTTCAAGCCCTGCTCAAGATTTTTCACCACATCTTTTGATATTTCAATCATGCCCAGCACTGTGTTGGCATTTGCCGCTACCCGGGATGAGTCTGAATCCACCAAACGACGCAAGCGTTCGCTATCAACCAAATCTGCAAACTCGGAGCTCGAGATCTGCTGACTAAACGCCCAGCGCCATCGAGCAAATGTTTCTAACACGTTTGCTACGACTCGATGATCGGAGTGTGAGAGAAGCGACTTCAGAATAGTCCACCCTCGCAGACGACGAGTCGCATCGTAACTCAATCGCAAACGCCCCAAAGAACTGATCAATGTCGCGAGTAGCGCCTCCTGGGCCTTTGTAACCTCGTCTGACTCCAGAGCTTTCCGAGACTCAACAAGTTTTTGTATCGCCTCAAACATCTCGATTGCTAAGGGAGCATTCTCTTCGCTCATCTGAATACGCTTTACGCTGCTATTGACGTCTCGAATCAGCGCAACGTCATGACTTTTCGACGCGACTTGAATGATTTCAATAATCGAATTTGGATCGCGGTAATCAGCAAGAGAAAGGGCACGCAAAGTCGGCTTCTCCAGCAACTTTGAGAGCGGCTGATGGCCAGTATACCTCATGATCTGGCGCTCACCTTCAAGACCCTTCAATACAACCGAAAATGCATTAACCCACTCGATGCCCTCGTGAATATACCTCATATAGACGGCATCAAAATGTACCGTGTTCTCATTTTTTTCCTGAACAGCGGATAGAACACGAGTCGTTTCAATCAAAGGCGCTCCCGCAAGCGAAAAACCATCAAGGAGCGGACCAAAACGAATCTTTCCGTGGGCCAGAGAGGACTTCACGCGAAACGGGTATGCACCTCGCTGTACCGAAGCCTGATGCTGTCGATCGGCGGCAGCATTGATTTCATCGATGCAAGCCAGTGCCGCCGTGAAAGAGTTCACGTGATCGTCATCTTTCAGGTAAAAGATGATCTCATCACCGACAAACTCATGAATGAGTCCATGATAGCGGCTGATGATGTGTGAGCAGTCGACAAAGAAACGATTGATCGTCTCAAGAAACTCATCGGTCGGGTAAGATCTGAAAATCTGTGAGAAGTTATTGATGTCTGTTCTGACCATCGTGCAGTCAAACTCGTACGGTGGAGTTTTCCCTGACTGAAGTTCAGTGCGAAGCGAAGGAAGCACCTGTGCCGAAAGCACTCGTCGGTCCTCTTTAAGGCGGTCCACAACTTCTTCGTATCCGAGAAGGCCATTCTGTAAAGCCTCTGCTTCCGCCGAGAATGTCTTGGTTTTTCCAGACTTATGGGCTCCCTGCCGTCGCAAGCTCATGGCGACATTGCGGAGATCGCGCGAAACAAATATAAATATCGCAATTGCCAACAAGCTTGCCGCAATGAACATTCGTCGATTCTCATCTTCAACGAGACTGTTCATCTCCTCAAAAAAGGCCTCTCGATCGAGATTGATTCCAAGTTTGATGTCCCAACCACCACCCAAATCGGTCGCCATAAATCGAAAGTTCTCGATCGAACCCTCAGCGGGAACAGATGTCGGTTTTCGAATAGACGATTCCGCCTCGTAGGCCGAATCGAAGCTCAGAATCTGATCCGTCGGCTGCTTCTGGAGAAGCGTAACGATCGCCGCGTCTGACAGCTTTCGAATTGATCCCGAAGACACCATTTCGCCGTTGTAAGAAATAATGAAGAAATCGAGCAGACGAATTTTAATGGCATCGTTGAGATGGCCCTCAAGAATGTCTCGACGCCCAGTCAGAAAAAGCGATTCCGCCACAGCGGAAAAGTAGGCAATGTTCTGTTCTTTCTTTTTTTGAACGATTTCAAAGCTCTTGGAATATCCAGCCTTGACCTCTACACGTGTCTGCAGCGCCGCCGCCAGTACAAACACCACGATGAAGACGAAGACAATGGACTTCTTCGTCATTATGGCACCTCGGCCAACGGACGATCCTGCCTAACGAACTGATACTTCTTGATCGGTCGACTCGATCCCAAAGATCGACCCTTCGCATCTTTGATCGCAATCTTCTGCTTCATCAGCTGCTCAATCACTTCAATCCTGACCAGGCGATATTCGATCTCGCGATACGGTTTAGTGAACAAACCATCAAGCGCTGAAGTCGAAGCGACTTCGCGCACTGCGGTCGATGAAGATCCACTATTCGATCCGGTCTTAATTGCCGCCGCAGGAGCGACCGAACCCTGGCCCGATTGTACGCCTGACGCAACAGACGACCGTCCTCCATCACCATCTAAGCTAGCGCTCGCAGACTTCTTATTCATCGATCGTTGAGCGCCTTTTGTATCCGGCGCCTCAAGACCTGCCGCAGTACCACGAGAACTCGCGGCCATCGCCGTCGTATTGATCGGCGCTGAAGACCCTGCCACTGCTCCCGAATTGACCGACGCTAATCCTCGCCAATTTTTAAACGGGCTCTCGATCGCAGCATTGTAGCCACGAGCCTTACCTGGACGGAAAGCTACAAAATCCGTTGAGCCGCGACTGCGCTCACTCGCCTCAGCTTCTGGCAGAATTGCCTGCCGCAACTTCGAAAGACCAGCTGTCGCGCGACCCGCAAAATCAGTCGCCTGACGATAGCGGTCTTCGACATAGCGCTCCGGCCGCGGCTCTTTGTCTATACGAGTGATCGGCAATGGCGATGCGCTTCGATTGTCGGGAACGGCAATCGGCGCCGGCTGCGTGCCTGGGACCTTCGATCCGTCGCCCACTGGGCCGCTTGTCGCTGGGGATTCAACTATTGTACGGGGCGCGGGGCCATCAACGCCATCAGTCACCGGAGGAAGAACGATTCTCGGCGTAGGTGGATCTACTGAAATAGCGCCACCCGGAGATTCACCATCCCGTCCCGGCGCATCGGTCGTATCGGCACAATCCGAAGCAATGGCTTTTGAGCCAAGAATGAGCCACGCAAAGAAGTCGCTCACAGGAAGAGCTGCTTTTCTATCGCCACAGCCGAGACTTCCAAACAAACCCTCGGTCACAGCCCGAGAAAGCGCCATTCCGTACTTTTCATCGTAAATGCGACACTGCTTAACGCTCTTTCTCTCGACGAGGTCAACACACTGACGCTTGAAAAAATCTTCGGTCGAAGAGGACACCTTCTCGAACTGATCAGATCGACACTCAATCTGCTCTTTCCCTTTCAGTCCGAGACAAGCATTGAGTTCAATGTCTGTGGCCAACTGTTCCAGGTACTTCTTGTACACCTTCTCAGCACCGTCGGGGCTTGTCGCAGTATTGAATGAATCTTCCATCTTGTAGATCATCTCGTCGACGGCCGCTTTGTTGTTTCCAAGGCGAGACTCAATGCGAACCGCACGCTGATTGCCCGCCACCAACGCGTCTAGATCTTTACAGGCTTTATCGCGCTCCGCTGACGGCTCACCACAGCAGCCGACAATTTTGTCAACATCGCCTTCCTTCCGAAATCCAGCAGAATGCATCAGTTCGTGAAAGACAAGATTCCGATAGTTGATCGGCGCACCGTAGGCATACTTGTCAGTCCCCGCATGTCGGGTACACATCCTCATATCGATCTGGTCAATATAGGTTCCATTTCGATCTTTCTCTATATACGACGCCTTGACTCGACCACCTTTGGGATCCCAATTGCAGGTTATCGGAGCAGCATCTTGCTTTGGCCCCTCGACAGCAACGGCGCTCATAAACTTCTTTTCAAGACGCGCGGCCGTCAGCGCAAGATTTGAATTTTCAAGACATTGCAAGAAACGCCCGCGGCCCGCGGTCTCCGATTGACCGACGCCAAGCGAACTCGTCATCATGATGTCAGCAATCCCTCGAGCAAGATCCTCATAGTCTTTCTCATATTCGGGGCGGCGACAATTCGCATCAAACAGCATGCTGTCGCGAATCTGCGCGCCGAGTTCGTCGCGAGAAATTTTCCCTTGATCGCGTAAGAACGACCACCAAGCGCGCTGCGCACCCGCAAGCGGATCTGTCATTGCATTCAAGCATTGTCCGCTCGAATCAAATTGTTCCATCTGATAAAGCATCATCGAGTCCGGAACGAACGGTTCAAAACTCTCCGGCGGCTTCGTCGACGACGGAGGCGGATCGGTCACAATTGCATCAACCTCAAACTGAGGTCCGCTGTCGCCATCAACAAACGTATCGGTATAGCGAGCAACACCAACGGGCTGAATCACTGTTTTCTGATGGTTGTAGCGCTTGCCATCCGGCGAAAGCAGATACGATACGGTCATGGTGCCGCGGCCACCGGTTCGATCGACCACTTGCATTCGAGAGAACTGTCCACGCGCGGGACCGGTCATCGTGACTGTCGAACTGCCGGAGTCGATCTCCCAAATATCCACACGGCCATCGCGGTTGCTATCGATCTGAATCTCAGAAAACCGAGGACCAACGATGATTTGCTTGTAGGGATGACCCTTCGAATCGACCATCTGCCGGACCGTAAACGCGCCAGCCTTGGTTTTAACTTTACGCCCGTAAAGTCGCTGATACTGACGCTCCAAAGAGACAGACCGCGAGGCCGCACTCACCATCAATGGCGACGACACCATCGAGAAAATCAAAATCCATGAAACAATCGACGTGAACAACGTCCGCATCAGGCCCCACCTCGTCAGTGGTTATATCGGCATTCTGCTGGTCCGAATTGAGACTCGACGAAAGGATTGTTCGATTTTTTACCGTCTCAAAACGAGACGGTTGAGTCGACTAGACCTTGGCCTTTTCGACGACCTGATCGATAGCCCCAAACAGCGATTGCCCCTGCTCGTTGAACATTTCCATACGAATATGATCGCCAGCTTTCATAAACGGGGTTTTGGCTTCACCTGTCGCAATCTGCTCGATCATTCGCCGCTCAGCCAGACACGAGCTTCCTCGGCTCGGATCTTCATTCGATACGGTACCGCTCCCGATGATCGAGCCCGCACCCAGCGTTCGCGTTCGTGCCACGTGTGCGATGAGCTGACCAAAATGAAAGTGCATCGCACCGGCATCGGCGTTTCCAAAGAAACCGCCGTTAAACGTCACGCTCAATGGCAGATGCACTCGGCCCTCGCGCCACGCCGATCCCAACTCATCTGGCGTTACCGCAAAAGGCGCAAACGCCGACTGAGGCTTTGACTGAAAGAAGCCAAAGCCCTTGGCCAGCTCTTCCGGAATAAGGCCACGCAAAGAAACATCGTTCACCACCATCACGAGCGCAATATGCTTCAGCGCTGCTTCTGGAGAAATTCCAATCGGAACATCCGTCGTCACAACAGCGACCTCACCCTCAAAGTCGGTGCCATGCGCAAAATCAACCTGCGGGATTGGATCCGTCGGAGCAAGGAAGTCATCACTTCCGCCCTGATACATCAAAGGATCGTGATAAAATGACGGCGGCATCTCGGCCTTGCGCGCCATGCGAACGAGCTTCACATGATGGAGAAAGGCCGAGCCATCGGCCCATTGGAAAGCGCGCGGCAGCGGCGAATGAAAATCCTTTTGATTCACAGCAAACTCGCCAGCGACTGAACCAGCCTCAAGACGCTGAGCAATCTCGCGCAGGCGCGGCTCCGCCGTCGACCAATTCTCAATCGCCTCGCGCAGCGACGGCGCAACTCCGGTCGCACGAATGGCGCGCTTTAAATCGCGACTCACAACACACAGAACACCGTCTCTT
>JAEUWE010000243.1 GCA_016791465.1 Pseudobdellovibrionaceae bacterium | reverse complement strand
GCGACGCTCGTGAGCGCGTTGAACATACTCCGCGATTTTTCGACGGTTGGCTTCAAAGGCACCGAGAGTTGGATTGATTTGACCTAAAGCAATTCGCATTCCGCGTATGACTTTACGTCGGGATGAGCGTTCTATTCAACGACTCGTGCGATGTTTCGGGCAAAACCACGCGTTTCGTAAAACCGTCACGATAGTGGTGCCAGTACTGAATCGATTTTTCAGGAAATTTCCAACAAAAATAGCCATCGCCCGAGTCAAAGTCGACGATCCACATACCTTTGGGAAGTCCACCGAGCTTTTGAATTTTGGACTGCCATTCTTGAATCAACCGGCCGGCCTCCGATTCAAGAAGATCCGCACGTGGTGATTCGGTCTTCAAGCCTTCGATCTCTTTGATCAAGTTCTGAACGCGTTCAGAATACTGCTTCGTCAGCCGAGAGACCACCGGCAAAACAGCGCGCGCCTCAGAGAGGTTAAACACGCTTCGGCGGTTAATTCCGACAACATCAATTTGTGATCCGGTCCGAGATTCAGTTGAAGTCACAAGGCGCATCTCTCAATAGCCCCCCATAAGAAATAGCGCTGATTCAGCTAGGGTCCTGACACAGTCAGTTCCGCATTGGAACCAAAAAAGGAAGGAGCGGGCGACTCTGAAAAATAGAGTCTTGATGCTGCTGGTCAACCTTCTGAACTTTTGGAAATCTGGAGAATTTGACCGCCAAGAAAGATCACAATTGCCACGATGATCGCGACGATCATGAAAATTCGGAACATTTTGCCGAAGTCCATCCCTGAAGAGTCTTCCTTCATGCTGGCCTGTGCGGGTTTACGATCCGTATTCTCAACGGCCTTTCGAGGGCGCAAGGCGTCGCCGTTGCGATCGGCCCTTTTCGAAATCGGACCCGATACCGGTGCCGAAGCCACTCTCGCCTCTTTCTGCTCCTCATCGCCGCCCATTGCGAAGTCCATTTTTGTTCTGGCACTTCGTAGAGAGTCGGCATTTCCGCGGGCGCCAGCATAGTCGGCTCGCAGCGAGTCTCCAGTGCCGGCGGCAAGATTTTTCTCGTCGTCAGAGAGCTGCTCCGCGCCCCCCACAGCCGTCGAGCCATTTCGCTTACTAATCTGTCGAAGACGGCCAACGACGCTCTGTCCACGACCTCCAGCGGAACCACCGGCTGAAACAGAGTCGCCACCGCTCGATCCCGATGACGCCGTATTGCTGCCGCCACCTGTTTCACTTCCGCTTCCGGACTTCGAGCCACCCGATGAACCCTTGCCGCCCGAACCGCCACTTCCTGAACCGTTTCCACCCGATGAACCACCGCCGCCAGACGCGTCGTCAGTGGGACTCCACTTCAGCTTCTCGCGCCCGTTGGCGATCTCAAAGCGCGCCGCTCGGTCCTTACACACACTTCCGGTGCCTGGCAGCTCGCCGGTCTCAAGAAGGCAGCGATAGTAGCTGCCGTAAAGGTCCGTCGTATACTTTCTAAAGGCCGTGTTGAACCGATAGATCAGGCCAAGAATTACGACAACGGCAATAAACGCCAGCAGAATGACTTCAATGGTCGCCTGCCCCCGTTCGCCGATTCGAAAATAGAT
>JAEUWE010000224.1 GCA_016791465.1 Pseudobdellovibrionaceae bacterium | reverse complement strand
TCGCGCAATCGGGATACTTCTTTTTAAACGTCGCAGCCCCTTGGACGTCGATATCCATAATGACCACGCGACCCGCGGCCCAAGCATCTTCAAGCTGGTTCAGCGGAGTGCCATAGAGATTCGTGTGCACTCGCGCCCATTCGACAAAGAAGTTCTGTTTGATCAGCTCTTCAAAGCGATCATGTGAAACAAAATGATAGGGATGCCCTTCGGATTCACCAGCTCGCATTCCCCGCGTGGTGTACGTCACGGTATCAACGAGGATCGGCATCTCACGCGTGACACGTTCAACGAAGCTGGATTTTCCAGCGCCGCTCGGTGCCGCCACGATGATCATGCTCACTTTAGACATGCCTTCCCTCATTCGACATTCTGAACCTGCTCGCGAATTTTTTCCACGAGAGTCTTTGCTTCAACAACAATTCGCGTAAGCTCGGCGTTCTGGCTCTTCGAACCCACCGTATTCACTTCACGCAGTAGCTCTTGGGCATAAAAATCCAGCGTCTTCCCAATCGGCTGTTCAGTGTCTGCGACTTGAGCGGTCGCGTTTTTTTTGCCCGCAACGACACCGGCCGCCTCTTTGCCCGTCACCAGGTCGCGATACACGCGAAGATGGGCCGAAAGCCTGGCAATCTCTTCGCGTATATCTCCTCGATCGACCAAGAGCGCAACCTCTTGGTGAAAGCGCGCATCGTCTGGACTCAAGCCCTGGAGTCCGCTCTGACCAAGACGATCCATTCGGGACTTTAGGCGCACACGAATATCATCGGGCTGCTGCTCGGCAAGATCACTCACCTGCCGAACGGCCGCTTCAAGCGCCCCGATCAACGACAAAAGTTCTCGCTGAGTCTCAGCACCCTCGCGAAGACGTTCCCGATCCAAAGAATCAATCGCATCGGCAACTGCACTCATAATCTCTTTGCGATCCGAGTCCGACAGAGTGTCGTCGACAACAACTTTCAATATGTCTGGAGCACGAATCACCGCATCAAACGGAATCTCTGATGTCTTTAGTCCCGCCTCTTTGGCGAGCGACTTTAACGCCAACATCCACTCATGTGCGAGTTTCTGGTCAACTTCAACCTTCACGGCCGTCGAAGCCTGCTTTGCACGACTGAGGTACACGTCAACAGTACCACGTGCGATGCGCCGTTGAATCATGGATCGAACTTCGCCCTCAAGCTCGGTCCACTCACGCGGCATGTGAATTCGTATCTCAAGAAAGCGGCCATTCACCGACCGAATTGAAGCTTCTGGAAAGAGCGTCCCGGCCACTGTCTGTGGCTTTCGACCATCCTTCTTCGTCGCACGTGCCGCCTGGCGCACCGGAGCCACGGTTTGTACCCGTAAAGCCTGTGCCCGTTTTGATCGGCCAAACCCAGTCATACTCTTCATGATCGGAGAATCGCGGTCCTCGGGTTCCGAGTCAAGGCGACACGCTCTGATGTTCTAGGCCTCTCTCGCCCCAGCAAATGCCACTAAATTCTGCACAGCCTGCTCGCGCTCAGTCAGGGCGTCAAACCACTGAGTCGCGTCATCACGACCAAACCAAGTGCGCTGCTTCTTTGCCAGGCGAAGCGTACTGCTGACTATCGCCGGAACGAGCTCCGACAATGGAATCTCTCCCCGCAAATGCTCGATGGTCTCGCGATAGCCTACTGACTGCAGCACCGGGCGCGACCAGTACGCTCGCAGTGCATAGGTCTCAGCAAGAAGCCCCTCGCGCACCATTGATTCCGCTCGAAGTCTCGCTCGGCCCACCAAACGTTCACGGTCAATTCTCAGTCCGAAAGTCGCAACCGCCCGCCCAGGAAACAGCCGCGAAAGATGTGCTTTGGACGAGGCCTCAAACTCCCGACGAATCTGACTGAGAGTTTCACCATTCGGTAGGCTCGCCTGAATTTCAAGCGCCCGGATGATTCGATAGCGATCCTGGCGCGCAATCTTGGCCGCTGTTTCGGCGTCTTTGACTTGAAGCTCGCGGTAGAGTGCTTCAAGCCCTTCTGTTTGGGCACGCCCTTCCAATTCAGACCGAACCACTGGATTTGCTTTTTCAATTGGGTACAGCCCACGCATGAGCGCCTGGACATAAAACCCACTTCCGCCAACAACTAAAAACGGTGTCTCCGGCGAACGGGCTATGATGGCTGCCGCCTCGCGCGCAAAATCGGCGGCTGTGTATTCGTCAGCAACCGAGACATGACCAATCAAATGATGTCGCACCGATGAGAGATCCTGCTCACTCGGACGAGCTGAGCCGATAACAAGTTCACGATAAATCTGAACGCTATCGGCAGAAATAATCTCAACTGGACACCCGTTCTTCGCGCAGGCCAAAGCCGCAGCGACCGCAAGATCAGACTTCCCGCTTGCCGTCGAACCGACCACAAACCCAAGAGGCGCTGCCACTATACCGTCCGCCCAAAATCGCGCTCAAGACGCGCGTAGGGATACTCAACCGATACGGGACGTCCATGCGGACAAAAACTTGAAAGAGGAAATTCGTCCATTTGTTCAAGGAGGGACCGCATTTGCTCAAGCCCCAACGGCTGCCCAGCACGCACTACCGAATGACACGCCATTCGCGCAAACACATCGCCAATTTTTTCTTCAACAACGAAGCTTCCACCACGCTCCAGTGTTCGCACCGCCAACTCCTCAAGTCCGCTCTTTACCGCAGACTCTTTCAACAGCGCAGGAAATGAGCTGATCGCAAGCGATCTTGGCCCCATTGCCTCGATCGCAAAGCCCATCTTCGCCAAATCCTGCGCCTGCGACAGAAGCGCTTCTAAGCTTTCAGGTTCAAGTTCGATCACAAGTGGAATTAAAAGTGCTTGGGCTTCGATACCACCCTCACGCCACGCTCGCATCAAGCGCTCGTAGGCCACACGCTCATGTGCCGCATGCTGGTCGACAAAGATCAACTTGTCGCCATCCTCACAAACCAAATATGTGAGCCCCGCTTGACCAATCACCTTGAGCGAGGACCACTTTCCTTTGTGCACCTCTGCGACCGGCGACGATTCGGCGGTCTGAGCAAAAAAACTATCCCCAGCAGCAGAGCGAGACGTCTCAACGTCTGGTCGCTCAGATGATACCGACGAAGGCTCATCGGTCTTCGCCCGATACGGACGCGTAAACTCACTCACCGAGCGCGCCTCGCCCCGAACCGTCGAACCGGCCGAATACTGACTTGAATACTGACTGACAGCCGACACAACTCCCGCAGAAACCGCATTCACATCGCGCATGGCCGGCACCGCACCCGATGCCATCGCCGCTCCCCGTGTTCCATCTTGCATCCAGGGCGCAAGCTCGAGCGCTGAACGCAAGGTTCGAGAGACAGCACGAAATGCGCGCGATGGATCGCGAAATTTCACAGCCGACTTTGTTGGACTGATGTTCACATCGACTTCACCATCAGGGACGGTAATCTTGACGGCAGCGATCGGATACTCGCCATGCATCAAAAGTCCACGGTAAGCTTCAACGACCGCCGCCTGAAGTGAGCGATCTTGAATCCATCGACCTTGCACGAAAAACCATAGCCCTTTGCCATTCCCCAAAACATCCTCTGGCCCTGAGAAAACAGCCTCTACTTTTAATCCCTCAAATTCTCCTTCAGTTTCATAGAGCTTCACACCGAGCACGCTTTTGGCGCGAGCAAGAAATCCCGACGCGACAGGAAACTGCAGGTCAACGCGACCTTTCGTCTTTAAGCGAAAGCCGACATCAGGACGCGAAAGTGCCGTGGCTTTTAAAACCGCTTTCACCTGCGCCGTCTCCGCCATCTCGGATTTCATGAACTTCAGACGCGCCGGAACATTCTCAAAAAGACTTTCAATGTGAACCGAAGTTCCGAGGTTTCCCGCGCTCGGCTCAATCGCCTTGATCGTTCCAAACTCAGCCGACACCCGATGCGCGACACTTTCCGCTTTTGGTCGTGAGACCAATTCTATTCGGCTTACCGCCGCAATCGAAGCCAGCGCCTCACCACGAAATCCGAACGAAGAAAGCCGCCATAGATCATCTGCCACCGAAATCTTGCTGGTCGCATGGCGCTGCAATGCCCGCTTCAAATCACTCGGTCGAATGCCCGTACCGTCATCGCTCACGCGAACGCGACGACCTCCCTCATCAAACTCAACTTCAATATCTTTCGCGTCGGCATCAAGAGCGTTCTCAACGAGCTCCTTCACCAAGTGCGCTGGACGCTCGACCACTTCACCCGCTGCAATTTGATCGACGACTTCCGAACGAAGTTCTTCAATTGGACGTGGCTCCAAAGTATCCCCCTCGTGATCAAAAAACGGTCTGTAGCGCAATCTGCAACTGACGATATGTCTGTCGCTCAAACCAATACTTGCCGTCCAGACGAAGCGCAACCTCTCCGAAACGAACGCCCGCGGTCACTTCGGCCGTAACTCCGGCGTTCAAAGCCCACATCGAATAGGTTTGATTTGAGTCCGAGGCCGACATATTGGATAAAACCAGAAGCGGACCAAGGCCGATACCGATCAGCGAATCCTCGCGCATCATCACCGGCAAAAGCAGATTAAAATCCATCCACGAAATAAATCCCGTCGGCTTTGTTACCGACAAACGGTCGTAATACTCAGGTGCGCCGTAGTGAAAAAGGATATTCACATCCATTAGCGCTCCACCCAAAAGCACATCTGTGCCCGTGAGCTTGAGCCCGTAGGTCAGAAGATTCGCACTGTAATCCCCGCCATTGATCGACTCTTTGTAGTCGGCCATTCCAACCGCAAGACCAACAGAGCGAGTAAAAACAAAGAGCTCGCCACCGGCCTCATCGCGTTCTGGACTCTTCTCCTCATCCGCAAACGGACCTTTCGACGAACGCGGCTTACCCTTCGACTTCGCTTTGGCTTTCGCCTTCAGTTTTTTAATTTCATCTTCAGTTTTAACATCAAGGCTCGAAATCCAACCGATCTTTCCTTTGATGCGCGTTTTCCGAAACTTCGCGTACTCACCACGCGTCCCCTTCGAGAGCGTAAGCTTCGTGCCTCCCGGCACAACTCCGATCACCTCCGAATCAAGATCGGCGTCGGCATACACTTGCGCCTCTTCAGCGATCACAACTCCCGTCAATGCCGACGCAAACGATGGCAACACGCAAATTGCGAGAATAAGAACAGCAGCCAGCCGCTTCATCCGAAGCGCATTCCCCAAACTCGGCCAAAGGCTTCAAATACGATCTTCGCGCTCATCTTACTCTGCCCAACCCGTCGGTCTTCAAACAGGATTGGTACTTCGACTCCCTTAAAGCCTGCCTCAAGCGCGCGATACTTGAGCTCGATTTGAAAGCTGTAGCCCTCTGAACGCACGCGCTCAAGGCCCATTCCCTTCAACGTTTCCTTCTTCCAAGCATTGAAGCCCCCGGTCCAATCGCCAAGCGGATGCCCCAGAATCGTTCGGCTGTAGAGTGATCCGCCCCGCGAGATCACCTTGCGCATCAGGCCCCAATTCTGAGTACCGCCGCCTTCGACATAACGCGAACCCACCGCGAAATCAGCTCCATCGAGCAGCGCCTGAATAAGGCGCATCAAATCCACTGGTCGATGCGAAAAATCGGCATCCATCTCAATCAAAGCGTCGTAACCCTGCTTCAAACCCCAATCAAATCCAGCCAAATAGGCCTTACCAAGCCCTTGTTTCCCGGGACGCGAAAGCAAGTTCACACGTGGGTGATTCAGTCCGCGAACAACATCCGCTGTTCCATCTGGTGAATTGTCATCAATCACCAAAATCGAAAGCTCCGCCTTCGCTTTAACAGAACTCGCGTCATAGGCGGCGACGATGGCCTGAATCAGAGGCGCGATATTGTCTTTTTCATTGTATGTCGGAATCAAAATAAGAGTACGCATGCCGGCGGGACAGTAACTTGCCTCCGCCGCAAAAGTCAGACTTGCTGCGTGTCGTCAGGCCGTCGTTTTGCGCGGTATTTCACCGGACGAACAGGCTCGGCCAAAAGTGACTGCGGATTTTCGGCGCGAGCTTTTGCATGTTCGCGCACCAAACGAGCGGCATCGTCGTGCGAACGGCGATAAACAATTGGATCGAATCCACACTTGGAGCACTTCAAACTAAGCCGGTGACGAATAGAAACAAAGACTTCGGCAAATCCGCAAAACACGGCGCCCACCGCAAAGCCACTTGGATCAAAGCCATCAGCAAAAGGCGTCACCACGAGGAGCCCCAGAAACGCACAAAGCACGATATCCAGAAGGCCCACGTGGGCCTTCACATACACGCGTCGTCGGTGTCCACAAAATGCACAGAAGCGCCAATCTCGTACCGATTTCATCTCTTTCAGTATGACCGGAATTGCTACAGATTTACACCGACCTCCGTCCAGAAAGATGCCCCCACCTCTCACCGAATAGCACACGGTGATAGTCTTAGAGATGTCACATCAGGAGGTCGCATGCGACTGGTTGCTGCTTTTCACACCATTCTCACCTGCGTGGCTCTTCTCAGCCTCGCCCCCTCTTTCGCCCAAGCACAGTCCGCGACCGAAGACGATGAGAGTTACATCTCCTACGACTCCATCGTCGACGACCTCACTAAACGATCAGGGAGCAGCGCCGAGGCGCGAACCGCAGCCAGCCGCCGCCGCATGACGACCTCAAGCGCTGATCCATTTGACAACATCTGGATTCACGCCGGCGTCGGAATGGTTCAGACCACTCAAGGGCTCGCACTTCCAAATGGCCAGGAGGCGATCATGTCTGGGAGAGGCATCCAAGCCACACTCGGAATCGACATTCTGAGTCCCGGAGTCGCTGCTGAGGGCTCGATGCGGAGTTTCGGTGAGACTGAGGATCAGGCGTCTCGAATCTCACTTAAAGAGTTCGATCTGAAACTCGTCTTAAAGAACCGCTCACTTGGCGGGAGCACGCCGTCAAAATTGCAACTCAAAGCCGCTGCAGGACTCTCCGCTCGCTATATGATGGTGAAAACTCTGACTGAGACCTATGACCTCACCACACCGGCCTCTATCGTCAGCCTGGGCGGCGACCTTTACTTCAATGATCGCATGAGCATTGGGCTCGACATCTCGGCTCGTAACGCCGTTATCACCGATACCTTTGATAAGACGAGCTACGACGGCACTCTTCGCGTCGACACCCACTTCTAAAAAACGCACGACACCTGACGAGGGACCGCTCATGTCTTCACTGCAATTCATGCTCTCCGCCGCCCTTGCCGCTGTGGCACTCTCAATCACAGCCGTCGTGCTTCAGGTTCTCTATCGACGTCACCAAATCCGCTCCTTTTCCAAAAATGGACTCACTCCCAATATCCTGCTCACGCGCTACCCACTCGTCTTCGTCAATCGCAAGCGTCGACTGTTTCGCCTCTTTGGAGATTTTAACATCATCCCTCTTGCCCTTCGCGAACACGGGTTTGAAGTCAAAGAGCTCGAGCTTCCTCCAACCGACACCTTCTCTTCCGGATTTTCCCTCAATGAACTCGATCACGCGCTCTCGAAACTCGAGCAGCCAGCCCACCTCTTCCTTCACCCCAGTATTGAGCCCCCAAGTTTCACCAACCCAAAAGTCATGTCGGTCACTCCTTTTAACGATCATTCGATCGATCAAGCACTCCGTCGCGCAGTTTCACTTGCCGAACGCGATCTACAGTGATCCGATATTGGAATGACAGATCAGTCGGACGGAAGCACTCGACCAAAACCGGACCCAACCGCCGCCCCTCCTACTGCCGATACCTCCGTTAATACAATCATCGACATCTCCGCCCACCTCTCCCACGAGATCGTCGACGGCGCCAAAAACCAGGCCAATGAGCTTGTCCATTTGCCCCTCATGTTGCTGCAGTTTCTGAGAAACCCAATCGCATTCATCAAGCAAACACCCGATTTAAAAACACCGACCTGGGTCACACTCACAGTCTTTAGTGGCGTCATGGGCTCGTTCGTCAACGCCGCCATCCATCAGAGTTGGCTTCGTTTTTTCATCGCCCTTTTTATTCTCCCAACGGGATCCTTTCTTGCCGTTTTCGCCACAACCTCAATCCTCAAAATCATCTTCCGCGGCGGCTACGGACTCAACTTCCGCTACCGTTCCGGCGCCTCGATTTTCGCCTTCGCCAATCTCTTCTGGTGGATCCCAGCCGGCGTTGGCGACAGCCTTCCACCACTCTCCCTTCTAGGATTCATCGTCGCCCTGATGATCGCGGGCGTCGGCTTTGTCGAAAAGTTAGGCTTACCAAAAAACCACGTTCTGAAATGGTTCTCGGTTCTCGCTATTGTTCATGCGGTGCTTTGGTCGTTGGGCCGTTGGCTCGACTTCTAAACTGGCCCACTATCGTGTGTTTTTTTGGGCTGATGAGCGGCGGCGACAGATCTTCTCTCGCGACAAGCTGTGCCCATCAGCACCGCACTTCGGGCGGCGAGCGCTCTCAGTTTAAGTTTTGATTGTGGTAAACGGAGTAAAGAGCGAGATGCGCCGCAAGTGCCTCTCGCTTTTTGGTTGTGCACCACGTTCGTCGG
>JAEUWE010000209.1 GCA_016791465.1 Pseudobdellovibrionaceae bacterium | reverse complement strand
GCGGCGCGCGCTCTGCCGGGGCTATCGAATGAGAGTCGAGTTGCGGCAAAGCAGGCTGAGAATAAAGCGACGGGGCGCCTGATCGGCGGATTTGCGATGACCGCAACCGGTGCGATTTCTGGTTCACAAATGGCGCGACAGGGAGTCGATGCGAGAGAGGTGCTGAGCACAGCATGGCGACCGGCAAATCCAAGTGAGATGGCCGGGTATTTTCAAACTCATGTTCGCGAAGTCGTCCACACAGCTCGAAAGATTTATAAGGGGAACGTCGAGTATTTTCCGAACGTGGGCCCCGATACAATCAAAACGCTGAAGTCGCATGACATGGAAAAGTTCTTAAGTTTTCGGGAGCTTGCCGAGAGATACGCGTACAAGGGTGTGCCGAAGTCGATCGTCGATGATCTTGCCGATGGAGCGAGGTTCTCGCACCTCGTATCGAAAGATGGAAAGTACGTCGAGATGAGTATTTCGGATTCTCTCTATGCACTTTGGGGCCATAGTCCAGAGAGCCTACAGGCAAAGCTGAGCCTCGCAAAATCGGCTGCAGAACGCCGCAACGTCGAGGCGTTGCTCAAGCTCCGCGAATACGTGGTGACTTCGATGGAGTCACTCGACAATGCGATTATGCTCCCGGCCTACAAAACCGCGGGCTCCGCGGCCGCTCGAGTGGAGATGCGATTGATTGAGCTGATGGCCGATAAGGCGGCGCGGACTGGGAACGGTATTACGGTCAGTGAGATGGGCCGTGCTGTGTATCCGACGCGTGAGCTCTATGACAAGTTTGGTGTTGAGGGACTTGCAAAGCACATCGCGGATCCAAACTCTCCAGAAGAGCTTCAAGCGGCACGGGTTCTAGTGAAGAGAATCGGTCTTGAAAATATCAAGCGTGTGACAGAAAGCATTGAGTCGCATTTTGTTTCAGATGGACTGCCAACGTCGTTTAAGAACACAGTTCTGAACGCGTTCCCAAGAAGTCCGCTCCCGGCGAACTAGTTTTCAAGACGGCCCTCATCCGGCAGGGATTGTTGCTCGACACACGTCCGTAAAATGATACCAAATGCCATAAAATCCTTATTTCTAGACGTTTTGTGTTCAAAAGTATCGTATTTTGATACCTTCAATTCCAAGGTCCCCAACTCGCTTGAATTCGAGCATCTTCGTTTTCAAGACGAGAGGTATGAGATGGGTGACATGATGAGTTTGGTTAAACAGGGGTTGAGCAAGATGGTGAGTTTGGTTGTCGCTGTGGAGTTCTTCGACTGGCGGTCAGAGTTCTTGGGCTGTCTGCAAGCGGATGTTCAATATCGCGAGATGGATCGAGCTCGTATTTCGGTTAGCGGTTGGGGACGGGTGGGCGTGTGATTGAATTTAAGTCGCAACAGGTTAAGTCCGCCATCAAGGAACAGCTAAAAAGAAAATCGTTTACATACGAGGATCTTGCCGATCATCTCGGGGTGTCTGTTCCGACGGTGAAACGTATTTTGGGGCCTGAGGAAATTTCACTGAATCGCATTTTTGAAATCTGCGATTTTCTCGGCCTTGAGTTTGAGGAGCTTGCAAAGCTTGCGCACTTCAGCGATGCGCATGACGAGAGGTTCACTCCCGAGCAGGAGAAGTTTTTAGCCAAACACCCGATGCACTTTGCCTACTTCATGAAGCTTTGTGAGGGGCGGACGCCGCTCCAAATTGCCGAGGAGTTTGCGCTCTCCCCGCGGTCGACCGATAGGTATCTCATTGCTTTAGAAAAAATCGGAGCCATTCGCGTGACGGGGCGGCAGCGTGTGAAGTCTGTCTTTCGCAGAACGCCGAAGCTTGGGCGTGGAGAGCTTGCTCGCGCCTATTTTGAGCGATTTATTCAAAGCGCCGCCCGTTTCTTCATTGCGGCCGTACACCAAAGCTTGAGTCGACCTGCTCAGGATCGCCAAGAGCCGTCCGGAGTAACCGTTCATAGTGGACGCATGTCGCAGGCCTCCTACCTGCGCTGGCAGAGTGAGATCGAGCGACTCACGCGATCCATCGCCGAAACCTCGACGCTCGAAGAAAAGACGCTGCCGGACTCGGAGCTCAAGACCGCCGTTTTCTTTATCGCCAATGCTTATGTCGAAGACTCAAATCCATATCTAAAGCCCCTCAATGGCGTCTTTGGAGAGATCGGCAATCTGTAGTTTCAAGGCTGCGGGCCGAAAAGCGGCATGACTGTCTTCATGATCAACAGGAGGCGAGCTATCGCTGCGGTTGGAGTTCGGTTGCGGCTGGCATAGGCCTGGCACCTCTGGTGCGTTATGCGCCGGTTTTTCTCTCTGCTTTTTCTGCTCGTTCTTGGCCTCTCTGACCAGGTCATGGCTGCGGCCTTTGATCGCACTTGGGTTTGGCCAAAGTCCGAGATCACCGTTTGCTTTCACGACGGTGAACGTCTTGATTTTCACGAGCAAAATGAGGGGCGCTTTGGAGCAAACGCGAAGTTTGATTTTCTGTTTTCGGCGTTCTCTAGCGAGCACCGCGCACTGATTGCGAAGTGGGTGCAAGATGAATACACAGCACAGGCGACGGGCGTTCGATTTGTCGGATTTCGCACTTGCTCCGAAACCTCGGGAGCCGATGTTGTCGTTGCGAGAGCTCACTTGAAGCCGCGGTCAGAGTATTTCTTTGGCCTCACGGCTCCGCGCGATAGCGTCGATAAGGCATTTATCTTTTTTAATCTCGACGAAATGGGCGGACCGGAATTGATCCTGAACGATCAAGACAGCCTGCACCTGAGTGTCGTTCACGAGTTCGGCCATATGGCGGGCCTTCTTCATGAGCACGAGCTTTTCGCCGAGGCGATCGACGACCCTGTCTGCAAAAAGGTCTATAGCCCGTCCGAAGAGCTGCGTCGTGATTTCAAGTCGCGCATGCAGCAATTCTGGGATTCTCCTCAGACTCGCATCGCGAGCTACAAAGGCTACGATAGCGGTTCAATTATGACTTACTGTCGTCTGACGAATCTTCGCCGCTCGCTCAAGCAGCTGCCACACGGTCAGCGGCTTCTTTCCGACATCGACCGCGAAGCGCTGAAGCGCCTTTATCCAGACCGCAAGTAGCGCGCTTCAAGTTACGAGCTCGTGAAGTCCTCTGCGCGAACGGCAATCCCCGACGGGCGTCGCTTTTTTTATTTTGAATAGGCGTCAAACAATGAAAGGTTTGGGACTTGTTAAGTTTGAGCGCCGTCCCGGCGTGAGACTTGTCTTTGCGCATCATCGAGTTTGTCTGGCTTCTTCAAGTGATTGCCATGTGTGGGCCGTCCCTCCATAATTTTTGAACCTTGGATTGAAGTGGAGGACTTGTGGCGCAAGTGAACTCAAGTATGATGATGGCTTGTCTGATTGGTCTAGTGGCGACGCAGTTGAGTTTCGCCTTGCCGGCAAGAGGCAATATCCTTTCAAAGCGCCAATCTGGAAAGGTGTTATGCCAAGGAAAAGCCCCGATTAAAATCGATCTTCTGAACCCTGGTGGCGGCTGGACTGTTTCGCGTATGCTAGAGGTTTCGGGTTCGATATCGGACAAGTCTTGTGACCCGATCACGGTCAACATCAACGGCGATCGCTATTTGCTGAGAACCATTGATGGACAGTTCAAAAGAAAGTTTCCAATCGCAGCAGGAAAAAACTCAGTCATTGTTTCGGCAACGGGACAGAGCGGAACCGTGTCAGAAAGTCGCACGGTTTATGGCAAAGTTCCGCCCGTCGCGATGACTGCGATTCTTACGAGCGATACCGACGGAGTCTATACAGATCTTCATATTTACGAACCGGACCCGAGCTTAACGAATGCGCAAGCCAATTCGACGCCTCCTCAGAAGCATGTGTATTGGGCCGACACTGAATCTCCATCGGGTGGGAAATTTTATCTCAATGAGCAGGGCGGAAGTTTTGATCAACCTGGATATGGCCCCTATCTCTATACGCATACGTCTCCGCCAATTGGGATTTATCGAATTGATGCGAACTATTGGCCCAGCGGTGACAAGGCCCATACTTTGGGGACGTTGAATTTGGTTTTGTTTGGAGGAACGGCGAGTGAGGTGCGAAAAGTCATTCGCCAACCGCTCGTGGCTCCTGGCGAGACGGTGACTCTCGCTTGGATCAAGATTGGCAAGAATCAAACGGCCTCTGTTTATATTCCTGGATCTGAGCCGAAGCCTAGAAATACGAATGTTTGGCCGCAGTTTGTTATCGACGCTCCTGATCGCGTGAAGTCCGATTCGAGTAATGGTAATGCGGACTATTAAAGCCGTCGTTCTTGCTGTAGCCCTTTCGTGTTTTAGCTTTGGCGAATGTGGCGCCGATGCGACGTCGTCGCATCAATTCCGCGAGTCTCGTGCGGATCGCGTTGGATTTGCTCGGCACCGGCTGCTTGAAACGGCATTAAAGCAATCGGTTGAAATGTCTGGCTACTGGGATCCTGCGCAGCGCGATTGCGCGGGGCTTGTTCGATTTCTTTATCGCCAGGCCGTTTTGGGTCCAGCTGAGATGTGGTTTGATCGCACGCATCAGCTTCGCGCCTTTGTTTCGGCCTCTGAGCTGGTCGCATTCAACTTCAAAAAGATCAGCGAGAAAGTCGAGCCCACCAAGATGGAGACGGGCGATCTGCTGGTTTACTATCGGCCCGAACGACGGCCCGAAGACTCGTGGCATGTCATGGTTGTTCTTAGGCCGCCCAGTGGGGTTCGTCAGGAGTGGTTGGCCATTTATCACAACGGGGTTCAGGGACCGGGTGGTCAAGTTCGAGTGGTTTCTTTAAAGGATCTTTCTTCGACAGTGCATTCAGAGTGGCGACCGACGAGCGAGAACTTGTCGTTCAAAGGAGTTTATCGATGGAACGAGTGGATCAGATAGTGGCGAGAAGATTGATCCGTAAAGCGAGCGGCGTTGGACTTGTGACGATACTAGCGACTGGGCTTATAAGCGCTGTCTCAAGTGTTGTGCATGCGCAAGAAGTGAAAGTACCTCAGGATCCACCGGCCTACGTTCCCCAAATTGTGCTGCGTGTGAAGGATGGAAAGTACCTTTCAAGCATTACGGAAAAAAACGAGTGGTTTAAAGAGTTTCGCCAGACGCCATTTTATCAGGGGCTGGTTGGAAGAATTGCTCCAGTGATTTTTGCACCGGCTGATGATCACGGCTCAGCAAGGGCGGCGTGGCAAGGGCGATTGATTGAGTATCTGTATTCGAAGCTGATGCAAAATCGTCCTGTGTCGCTTCATTTTTATCGTCGTCGCGACCTCTCGAGCCCCTTTGTCGTGTCCGTGCACGACCTGTCGAAGTCAGAGATGAAAATTGCGACAGGTTTGATCTCGGCACTGTCGTCAGGAAAAAGTCAGGACTACAAGTTTCGCGATGCCGGAGCGGTCAAGGTGACGGCGATCGTTGTTAAGCAACAGAAGTTTGCCGTCGTTGTGGGTGATAGTTGCATTTCGATTGGTCGTGCACCGGATGCGGTGGCCTCGTCGGCATACGCGTGCTCGAAGTCGGCGCCGATGACGTTTGATGCGGAGGCTGACTTTAGTCTGAGTGAATCGTTTCCCGCTTTGCGTGGATTGAGCGAGAAGTTTGTTGGCGTCCTGCCGCGCGTGAAAATGCAGTTGAAGTGGGAGTCGACAAAGTCACGATTCGCTGTACAAGCGGCAAAAGTCGAGCTTGCCGATCACTTGCTTGGCAAGGGAAAGATGCCACCTGAGCTGATGTCCGCTATACCGGCGGAATCATTATTCTTCGCCTCTGGCCTGATACCCAATCCAAAAGATGGGTTTTCGCCAGACGGTTTGGCGAAATACTTTAAGCAAGCAAAGCCCGAGCTAAGAAAGGGCGCAAGTTTCGCTGTGGCATTGGCCTACGTACCAGTTTACGAGGCAAACAGCACGACTCATTCGACAGTGGTTCTTCTGCACGTACCGAAGAACAAAGAGTCAACGGTGACCCAGTTGACTCAGAGTTTCTCAACGCGCAAACCGGAAACGTTTGTTCGGTCGGTTTGTGGAGAGCTCGTCGCACTTTCCTCGGAGGCAAAGACCTTCGATACCATTGAGTCGGTCTGTAAGAAACAAAGACCCGCGTTTTCACAGATGTCGAAGCGATGGATTGAGAGCGCACAGGCAAACAATTTGTCCGGATTGGCTTACTTGAGCCCGGGAAAACTTTTTTCGATGCAGATTGAGCGCGGTTGGAAGAAGACAAGCTCAAAGGCGACCGTTCCGTTTGCGGCCGAAATCAAACAGGCTCGAACGATGGTGGAAATGCTTCCTGCTTACTTCTTTGCGGGTGGTGCTGATGACAAGCAGATGTCGATGAAGGCGATGGAGTAGCCATGAAGAAAAATAGATTGAGCGTAGCCCTTTTTGTATTGGCTTTTCTCTTTATTGATTTTGCGTGGTCGAAAGACCTTTATATGACCGTGCGCCGGGATTATGGACCAAAAGAGTCTCCGGCAATTGAGCTGATTTACTACTCAACAGGCCCCATTCAGCTTCGAGTTTTGGCGCCGAAGGATCTAAAGAGTTTTATTTCTGGTCAACTTGATTTGCGGCGTTCTTGGCGTGAACCACGCGTGCAGTTTAATCCAATGTATTTCCTTGCTGAAGGCATGAATGAGATGTCGTTCAATACCGACTGGATTCGCACCGGTGTTGACTGGCGAATGCGAAAATCAGTTCCAGAATTGGGAGGCGCGCAGAAGACTGATGGGACGGCACGAATAAATCCGGGGCCCGAGAGAATTATCTCATCGCCTGACGGATTTACCCTTGTGTCAGAGCAGGTCATCACACCCGAAAATGAAGATAGCTCGAACGCATTTGATGTTCCTGGATTTGATTCGTGGTTTGGTTCCCGCGGCAACATGAAGACGAAGATCGTCAATCTTCCCAAGCTCGCCCCGGGCTTTTATGTTGTTCAGACAATTCAAGGGACCGACGAGGGACAGGTGATTGTCGTCGTCAACGACATCGTGGCACAGCTTCATCAAAGCTCAGGTGCTGGCATTTACCATGTCGCGCATCGCGATGGCTCTGCGTTTGCGGGTGCCAATGTCTCAATTCGAAATCTTCAAGGAAAGTGGATCGCCAGCGGTCAAACGGATGCAAACGGTCAGTTCAAGAGCAGTGTTGCCGAAACAGACCTTCTGACACTGATCGAGGCTCCAACCGGTGGAACCGCGATTATTGATTCAGAGTTTTTTTCGACCACGGCCGTCTTTCCGGATCTTTATTTGTACACGGATCGACCGATGTATCGCATTGATGATGAAGTGCGATTCCGCGGAATCCTGCGCGAAAAGAAGACGGGCAAAAGTACACTTTCAGAGGTGAAGGTGGGAACCAGTGTCGATGTACAGTTGGTTTCGCTCGATGGGAAGACAGTTGCCAAGGCGAAGAATGTTCAGGTGACCGAGTTTGGAACATTCAATGGCACGTTCCCATCGGTGGCGGCCGAAGGCGAGGGCGTCTATCGCGTTGTTGCCTCTGTTCAAGATAAGGGTCATCAGAACAAGAGCCATGTTGGAGAAATTCGGATCAAGGACTACGTAAAGCCCTTGTTCTTCGTCACCTTGAAGTCCGACAAAGAAGTTGCTCGTGCGGGGGACTTTATTCGTGCGGATATTCAGGCTGAGCGCTATGCCGGAGGATATCCGACAGGTGCCCGGGCGAGAGCTCAGGTTTATCGAGTTCGCATGGAAACTCCGCAGTGGGTTGAAGATGCGGGGCTTGAGGAAACAGGCTCGACGGTCACCTACGGAGTCGACTCGCCCTCACCAAGCACATCGCTTCCGGTTTTGGTTGCAGAGAATGATTCGATTGAACTTGATTCAAAGGGGAAGGGGCGCGTTGAGTTTGTTTTGCCTACGGACCTGCCGGGAGCCCCCGGTTTTGACTATAAGCTTCAGTTAAAGGTCGTTGTGATTGATGCCGACAACAATGTGGCATCGAGTTCACTCAACTTTCTCGACCTGAACTCTGACGTCACAGCGCAGGCTCGATTCAATAGAATTTTGGCGGAAGACTCAAAGACGGTGCGATTGACGGTGAGATCTTTAACGCCGTCCGGGAATCCTTATCCCACAGCGAAGGGAACGGTTGAGTTTCTTGTCACGCCCTACGGGCAGACATCGCGAAGCCTGGGAAAGCAAGACATCCAAACCGACCAGAATGGTAAACTTGTCTTGTCGCTTCCGGCCAGCACGGGAAGCGGAGAAATTCGTGCGCTTGTGAGTTTGGCGGACTCAAAGGGACGAGTGTCATCGGTTGAGTCGTCGGTGATTTTGGCCTCAGAGAGCCCGGCCAGTGGCCTTGTCAAAGTTGATGAGCTGACACTTGTAACGCAGGCGACTTCGGTGAAAGTTGGCGAGACCGTTCGAATTTTGGCACTTCTTCCTGAAGCATGGGGTGTGGGTGGATCAAAGAAGGGTACGCTAAACATTACGGTTGCTGGGCGTTCACTCTTTGAGAATCGAACGATTCCAGTGAATGGTCTTGGCACATGGATTGAGCAGAAAATTGATTCGAAGTTTGGATCCGCAGTGACGTTACTGGTGTCCTACGCCGACCCGTTTGGCGGTTGGACTGAGCGTCGAGCAAGCTTCCGAATTTTAGATCCGTCGCGGGCTCTGCGGGTTACGGTCACACCGCTGTTGGCGGAGGTTCCTCCAGGAGGAAAGCAAACAGTAAAGCTTGTCGTTCGCGATCAAGCCGGAAAGCCGGTTCGTGCGGAAGTTTCACTCGCTGTTGTTGATCGTTCCGTGTTGGACCTTCAGCCCGAGATTCGTCCATCGCTTCTCGACTTTTTCTACCCGATGGATCGGTTGAACTTGATGGTTTTCCTGAGTTCGCAGTTTCAATCTTATGGATCTGGCGAATTTGTGGCGAAACTTTTTAAGCCAAACTATTGGTTTGCGGCGACGAAGGCGCAAGCCGAGGCGCTTGACCAGAAGGATACGGCCCACTGGGCAGCTGCAATCGTGACCGATGCAAAGGGTGAGGCGACAACGTCCTTCAATGTTCCGGGCAATCAAACGATTTGGCGAGCGATCGCAGTGGCGGCCGATGCCGATGGTCGCTTCGGTGAATCGCAGAAAGAATTCAAGTCGCAGATGCCGGTCAGTATGACTCTTGGGATGCCGGCTTTTTTGCGTCGCGGAGATGAGGCCGATGTCCGATTGGCATTGGCGGCGCAGAAGCTGAAAGCCCCTCTGGCGATTGAGTATCAGCTCTCAACTCCGTCTTCGGTTCAGTTGACAGGAGCACTTCAGTACAAAGGAGAAATGAAGGGCGTCGAGCAAGTCTCAAAGGTCGGTCGAGTCAAAGTTCTGGAAGAGGCCGAAGTGAAGGCTGTTGATTTTGTCAGCCGAATGAAGATTGCCGATGGCGAAATTGGGGTAAAGAACGCGATGAAGATTGCTGACGACCTCACTGATCAATCGGAATCGTTCTTTCCGGAGAATACAAAGATCACCGTAAAGCCAGGGGAGCGGGCGGTTATTCGGTCGGCCACCTTGCGGGTTCGATCCGGTCTCTATGGAACGTTGCTGCCATCCATGAAATGGCTGATTCGATATCCGCATGGGTGCGTTGAGCAGACGACGAACGCCACGATTCCGAATCTTGTTTTTGCCAATCTGCTCGGCGACTCAAAGCTTAAACTGACGAAAGAGGAGTCGGACCTGCTTGGGCAGGCTCGCGCTTTTGGCGAACGAGGAGTGAAGAGCCTAAAGTCGTATCTGAAGGCAGAAGGCTCCATGGGATGGTTCGCTGCCGATTCGGTCGGCGATGTGAACATGTCGCTTCTGGTTCTCGGCGTGATGGCGGCTGTTGATGGTTCGAGATTCAATATCGCTGAGTTTGCTCAGACCTACGAGTATCTTCGTCGGGCCGGTATTGTGCCTGCAAGCTCGCAAGGAATCATGTTGAACTACATCGCCGGGGCAATGGTGAAGGCCTATCACTATTCGGCGAACCGACCTGCCACTCAGGTCCTGCCAGAGTTGAAACTGCAGACGGAGTGGGCGCTGTCTGCGGCTGGAAGCCCGCGCGATCAGGCGTTCCTCTTGCTGGCGATGAAGAACCTCAATATCTCCGGAGGAGAGGCCGAGGATCTCCGCATAAAACTAGTCAGTTCGCTTAAGAAGTCCTTTGCGACGTACGCGGGGAACCAATCGTCGAAAGCGACAACGGCGTTCTTAGGTGGGGGCGAAGCAAGCTGGAATGCCTATCCTGGTCGCGAGGGCTCGACCCTCGCTTTGATCGGCAATGCCTTGAACTCGGCTGCAAAACCAGCGGAGCTACCGCCTCAGTTTAGTGAAAGTCTGAAGGCCGCTTTGATCAAGTACTTTGATGGCGAAGCCTATGGTTCAACATTTGAAACGGGAATGATTTTACTTCACTCGCAATGGTTGATCCAGTCAGAGTTCGCCGGTGCGCGATCGGTGGCGCTTGGTAAGGCTGTGATTACGGTCAATGGCAAGCCGGTCGCAGGGGCCAAGATCGAAGAGAAGTCTCAACTTGGAGGATTTGACCTTCAACTCTCCGGGACGGACCTGGTGCCGAAGAATGGCGTTCTGGAGGTCGACATTGGTGAGATTTCAAAATCGATGTCTGTCCGATTGATTGCGAAAGTGGGGACGCCTTTGGGTAAAACCAAAGCATTGAGCTCCGGCTGGGGCATCACACGCAGCTACTATAAACTTGGCGCAGGCGGCGCAAAGACGTTGATTGATCCGACAAAAGAGACGCTCAAAGTTGGCGACTTGGTTTTCGTGCAGATCGAATTTCAACGGACGGCGAAGGCGCCATCAGTTTGGTCTTCTCGCTACTATCTATTGAGCGATGATGTGCCGGCTGGTTTTCAGGTGATTGATGAGGATAAAGTCTACGAAGTTGCGCCGTACCTTTTGCCGATTCGTGGAAGTGGCTACCGAGTTCGCGAAGTCGGGGCGCAGCGCATGCGTTGGTATTACGACTTTACTCGCGGCTGGATGGAAAAGTCGGGGCCGGTTGGTTACGTGATGCGAGCCAATTTCTCCGGAAGTTTTCATTCGGGTGTGGCGAAGGTTCAGGACTTCTACAACGACGAATTGTTTGGACAGACATCGTCTGTTCGCATCGGAGTTGACGGGCAGAAGTGACGTTTCGTAGGCGTTTGACAAAATTCTTACATCCGCTCGGTGTTGCGTTGGTGGTCACCGGCGGATGTGCTCATCAAACGCAGGTCAATTCGGCACAGGGCATAGGTGTCTCGGCTCAGCGTGCGCTCACGTTT
>JAEUWE010000206.1 GCA_016791465.1 Pseudobdellovibrionaceae bacterium | reverse complement strand
AGCCGTCACATTCGGGACAAGGACGAATTGCAAGCTGATCGACCTCGCCCTCTTCGTCTTCCTCGGACTTTTGCGCCAAGCGATCTGATATTCGGTACGATACTTGTTTGATCGAGCCATTGGATTCTGGGCCACCGTACTGTTCGGTTTCAACCTCCTGAATATCAACGGTGCCGAGTCCGTTGCAGGTTGGGCACGCGCCGCGTGGGTTGTTGAAACTGAAAAAACGCGGTTCAAGCTCGGGAAAACCAAAGCCACACACTGGGCACGCTGAATGAATGGAGTAAGACTTTCGATTGCCGCCGATCTCTTCAAATACGACATAGCCGTCTGTGAGCTGAATTGACGAATGAACACTTTCAGCGACACGCGAACGAATACCGTCTTTGATGACGATTTTGTCGACGACGATATCGATGTCATGAGATTTCGTTTTCGCGAGTTTTTTTGCTTTGGTCAGTTCGATAAGCTCGCCATCGATTTTTGCTTGCAGAAAACCCTTGCGAATCCATTTTTGAAAATCTTGGTAGAACTCGCCCTTCTTTCCCTGAACGACCGGCGCAAGAATGTAAAGTTTTGTACCATTGGGCAGTTTGAGAAGTTCGTTGATGATCTGATCTGGCGTCTGCCCCGCAACGGGTATGTGATGCTCTGGGCAGCGCGCTTCACCGACGCGAGAGTAGAGAAGGCGAAGGTAGTCGTAGATCTCGGTTACTGTTCCGACCGTCGATCGAGGATTCAGGCCCACTGATTTTTGATCAATAGCAATGGCCGGGCTAAGGCCTGAAATTGAATCGACATCGGGCTTCTGAAGCTTCTCAAGGAAGTTTCGTGCGTACGTCGAAAGTGATTCAACATAGCGTCGCTGGCCTTCGGCATATATCGTGTCGAAGGCCAGACTGGATTTTCCTGATCCGCTGAGGCCCGTTATAACCGAGATCTTGTTGCGTGGAATCGCCAACGAAAGATTCTTTAGATTATGTTCGCGCGCTCCGCGAATGACGATCGAATCGTCCAATGTGGAATCGCCAATAGCCAAGAAAGTCCCCTTTGCAACCGCTCGCTAGAGCAGTGGCTGCACGACGGATTCGACCTCGTTGCGAATTCGATTGAGCCCGGCCTCACTGTCGGCCTCAAAGCGTAAAACCAAAACAGGCTGTGTGTTTGAGGCACGCGCCAAAGCCCATCCATCCGGGAAGCTGACGCGAATGCCGTCGATCAGATTGACCCGTTTGTCGGCAGAGCCGGAACCGTAAACGGAGCGCAAGCGTTCAACAATCGAGAGCTTCTTCTCTTCGGTGGTGTCGATACGAATCTCGGGCGTATTGAAAGCTGATGGCAAGTCGCTGAGTAGTTGAGAAATCGTTTTGCCTGACCGAGCGATAATCTCAATGACTCGAAGGCCCGCGTAGAGAGCGTCGTCGTAGCCGTAGTTGCGATCGGCAAAGAAGACATGGCCAGACAACTCTCCACCGAATGGAGCTTTTTCTTCTTTGATCTTTGATTTGACGAGGCTGTGGCCAGTCTTCCACATGATCGGTTGCCCGCCATGATTTTTGATGTCTGTGTAGAGTCGGTCAGAGCATTTCACGTCGCCAATGATTTTTGCTCCCGGATTATCTTTCAATATAGCTCGGGAGATCATAACCATCATTTCGTCGCCAAGAATGAAACGGCCGTTCTCGTCGATCAGTCCAATGCGATCGGCGTCGCCATCGAAGCCAATACCGACAAGTGCGCCGTCCTTGCGAACGGCGGCCTTCATGGCATCGAGATTCTCTTCGACAGTCGGGTCTGGGTGATGGTTGGGAAAACGACCGTCTGGTTGCTCAAACAGAATATTTGGTTTCAAGCCGACAGCTTCATAGAGACGGCGGGCGATACAGCCGGCAGCCCCGTTTCCGCAATCGAGAACGACCTTTACGCCGGACAGATTCTTGAACTCTTCACGGTAGCGCGCGACATACTGAGGGAAAATATCATGATCCTCAGCGCCGCCTTTATTGCCACCGGGACCTGTGACGTAGTCGCGAGCCTCGATGATTTTGCGAAGTTCCTGAATGTCGGCACCGTAGATTGTTGTTTTCCCAACTGAGATTTTAAAGCCATTGTATTCGGGTGGGTTGTGGCTGCCGGTGACCATGAAGGCACCGTCGACCTCAAGAGCGAAGCATGCGAAGTAAGAGATCGGCGTGGTGACGAGACCAAGTCGGATAACATCGCTTCCCGAATCGGTAATACCGCGCTCGAGGTTCGCCGCCAGAGTTGGCGATGATAAACGGGCATCGTATCCGAGAGCGATTTTGAGCTTTGGCTTTCCAGCTCGCCGAGTGACGAAGGTGACGTAGGCGCGGCCAAGATCATAGGCAAAGGCGGCGTCAAATTGCTCGTCGACGACTCCGCGGATGTCATACTCTTTGAAAATTACCGGCTTCATCATAGATTCGGTCCTCGATTTGAGTTATTTGCGACTTTTCAAAAGCTCGAATGCTCCCGCAATCGCGGCGGCCATCGAGCCCGGGTTGGCCACGTTTTTCCCCGCAATATCAACGGCGGTTCCATGATCAACACTCGTACGTACAAAGGGTATTCCCAACGACAATTGGAATCCAGAGTCTTGGCCGTGCAGCATCTTAAAAGGTATTAGACCCTGATCATGGTAGAGAGCGATGACCACCGAGTACTGACTGCGGGCCTTCTCGGTAAATGCCGTATCGGGTGGTAGCGGGCCGATGACTTGCCGTGGCAGCCACCGTTGAAGTCGGCTCTCGAAAGATCCGATTCTGCCATCCTCGCCGGCGTGGGGGTTAAGTCCGAGAACGGCAATCGGCAGACGTCGCTTCTGACGCGGGAGTGACGCACGAAGCTCTTCGGCTGCTGCGATAGCTTTGACGACTTTCTTCTGTGTTAGAGCCTGCTCAACTTTTGAAACAGCGATGTGGTCGGTGACGAGTACGACATTGAGATCGTCGCCGCGGTAACCTTGAAAAACGGGACACCGAGTCTTTTGGGCGAGAAGACCAGTGTGCCCCATGGCGTCGAGTCCTGCGTCGAAAAAGCTTTCCTTTGAAAGTGGGCCGGTGACGATTCCATCGACATGGCCCTGACTTGCTAAATCGACGGCATGATCGAACCAAAGTGCTTCCGGAAGTCGCGACGGGAGTACAAGGATCTTGTCGCCAGGAAGAGTATTTGTCGTGAGAAGTGGCCAAGATTCGACATCGAGCACCCGAAAAGAATGGATCCGCGCCCATTCTTTTCTTGCGCGCGATCCGTCTTTCGCCACGACGATAAGCTGCGACCGAGCGGGAAGGCGACTTGAATTAATGGCTTTACGAGTGACCTCGAGGCCGATGCCATCGACGTCACCGGTGGTAATGAGAAGTCGAGTCATTATTTATTGAGGCGCAGAAAAGACTCGGAACGCAGCTGCTCGAGCCAAATATCGTACTGTCGACGGAACAGTTTCTCGCCGAGGATTGCGCGTACACGGTCCTTTTCTTTCTCAAGTTTTGGATCGGGAATCAGTTTGCGCTTCACCAGTCGAACGATGTGGAGACCACCGGCTGTTGGAAGCGGCAGGGTCCACTCGCCTGGACTGAGTTTTGCGACCGTCGTCTCGAGTTCTTTTGAAAGCTCGCCCGACTTGAAGGTGCCTAGCAACCCGCCGATTTCAAAATCGGGATCGTTGGAGTAGTCGGCAGCGACACGGTCAAACGCCGCACCTTCTTTGAGCTTCTTGTAAGCCTGTTGTGCTTTTGCGGCCGCAGCCTCCGCACCGGCTTTCTTATTTAGAAATAGAATATGGGCGATGGTGTACTCGAACGCCTGTGTCTCCGATGCTTTTCCTTCCGAGATCAATGCGGCAAGAACATCATCTTCCGAAATCTTAATCTTGGAAGTCACAGACTTTTCCACAAGCGCCTGGCGCTCAAGACCGGTTTTAATGAAGTCTTGGTAAACAGAAAAGACAATGCCCTTGTCCTGAAGAGCAGTTTTTAGATCCTCACGAGACATATTGTTGCGGCGAGCGATGTTGCGGATCTCCTGTTCGACACGCTCGAAGGGAACTGACAGGCCCTGCTTTTTAACTTCTGAATCGATAATTCGAGAGTCGATAACTTTCTGAAGCAGCTTTGCCGGGTCTTTTAGAAGCGCCTGTTTCGTCGCCTCATCCGGTACGAGCTGATCGTCCACCAACCCGCCGTTCTTGAGACGGCGTTCAAACTCCACGACATCGCTTTGAGTGATAATATCGTCATTCACGATGGCGAGAATTCGATCAATGATTTCGGCCTGAGCTGGAAATGCTCCGAGTATTGGTAAAGAGAGCAGGATGCAGATCGAAAAAATCACCGAAGCGCGAGAGAGTATGGATTTCATTTCAGCCTCCGCAAACAGGTTTATTCTGTCCGCGTAGAAAGCACAATAGACTTGAGAATCGCTTCGTCGCGCTTCACCGAAGAGGCTCTCAGTTGAGCTTCGAGCCACAGTGCGAAGACCTGTCGGGACTTTTGCTCTTTCAGCTCGCGCACGAGGCCCGACTTGGCCTGCTCAATGCTCAACTTGCGCTCAGGTTCTTTGGCAAGGACCGAGAAAATATGATATCCGTAGGGGCTTTTGACAATCTTGCTCTTGGCGCCGACGGGCATTTTAAAGCCTTGATCAAATACCTCGAGAAGGCCCTTGTCGACCCATCCAGTATCGCCGTTCGAAGCTGCTTCTGGAGCAATTGAGAACTGTTTTGCGAGTTCGCCGATGTCGCGGCCCTTCACCACCTCATCGTAGACGCGTTTGGCATCCTCTTCTTTCTCGAGGACGATTTGTCGTAGGCGAATGCGGGCGGGTTGAGCGAAGTTCTTCTTTCCGGACTCGTAGGCGGCGCGAAGTTCGGCGTCAGTTGGATTGGGCGCGGAAGCCGTTACGGCGTCGAAGACTTTTCGACGAAGGAGATCCGAGCGTAGCGTCTCCTTCCAAGAGTCGATCGAGATATTCTCTTCGGCGAGCATTTTTCTGAAAGCCAGATCATCGGCGTATTCGGAGCGGACTTCTTGGACTCGTTTCTCGACGTCAGCGTCAGAAACCGAAATTCCATTTTTGCCCGCCCACTGCTCCGAAATGATCTGCAAGATCATCGCGTCAGCGAGGTCATTCTTTGCTCGCTCGAGAAGCTGAGGATCTTTGGCAATCAATGGATCGCGGTTGCGAAGATGTTTTGCGAGCTTCTCCGCGAAATCTTTAGTTGTGATTTTTTGACCGTTCACATCGAGAACGGTTCTGCCAATCAATCGCGATTCGGGCCGCGTGCAGGCCGGAGCCATCAGCGCGGCTCCGAGAGCAAACGACATAACGAACCGCCAGTGCATCACTTGATTTTGTCTTTGTTGATCTTAACGGGGTACTGCTTTTTCAACTGAGCAAAGTAGGCGTCGAAAACTTGTTTACGCTTTTCGTCGAAGACCGCTGCGCGAATTGTGCGCTTGTTGGCTTCAGCATACGGACGAAGACCCGTCTTTTTGATGATGTGGAAGCCGTACTGAGTTTCGATCAGACCCTTCACCTCATTCATTTTCATAGCGAGAGCGGCCTGATAGTAGGCGGGGACCAGAGTCAAAGCGGTCTGCCAACCAACGTCGCCACCAGTTTTCTTCGACAGAATATCATCGGTATAAAGTCCAACGTACTCTTCGAAGGAGCGCTTGCCTTTTGATACTTCGGAGAGAATCTCGTTGGCGCGGTCTTTTGCTGCCTTCTTTTGATCGGCATTCGCATCGGGACGGAACTCGATCAAAATATGGCTTGTTCGGAGCTCAGGGCTCTTTTTGTAGTAAGCCTGCATCTCGGCGTCCGTGACCTTGATCTCCGAGATTTTCTTACCGAGTTCGCGTTCGATAAGGCCGCGGTAAGTCTCCTGACGAATCCGTTCTTTAACGATGGGATCGTCTTGGAGATTCTTCTTTGCGGCTTCCTGTACACCAATCTCGTAGCGAATCAGATCTTCAAGGAAGAGCTCTTTCGCCGGCGGATTGATCGTCTGCTTCATCACCTCGTCGTACTTCTCATTGAACTCTTTGACGGTGATTTGTTTATTGCCGACGGCCGCGACCACGTCGTTCGCGTCAGCAGACGCAATCGATGAGTTCAAAGTGCCAGCGAGAATTCCAATCAAGACCAAAGCGCCGTATGTCACGGTGGGACGAATCATCCTTAACCCCTTAAAAATTCTGGCCGATTTGGCCAATCCGCATCACTTAAAAAGGCTAACAAAGGGGTTAGGCACCAGCAAGAATGCGGCGGGCCTGCTGCTCCGCAGCGGCCATCGCGATTTCGAGTCGAGAAGCTAGACCTGGGTCGTGTGCATCGACGTCCCGCGGAATAACGGGAAGAGCTGGACCCCACACGACAACCAGTCTGGCAAAGGGTTTGGGCAGATAAGCCTTGTTCCAAGACTTGTGGAAGGTCCAGGCGCTGGAGCATGCGACTGTCAGCGGAAAAATTTCTCCGCCCGTAAGCTTCGCGATTTCAAAAATGCCCGGCTTCACTTTATGGCGCGGACCTTTCGGTCCATCGACGGCAACACTCGGCCGAATCCCGTCCTTGGCGAGACGAAGAATTCCGCGAATGGCCGAGACGCCCCCGCGCGTGCTGGAGCCGCGCGATGTTGTCGCACCCAAGAGGTGCACCACTTTGTCCATA
>JAEUWE010000191.1 GCA_016791465.1 Pseudobdellovibrionaceae bacterium | reverse complement strand
GGACCTGATCGACTCTGTGGTCGCTTCCATGGGCATCACCGCTCGCGCCAAGGGAGTTTCGCTTTCCAACGCCACCGCAGGCAGAACAAGTCGACTCTACAATGGCGATGAGGGGCGCATCCGACAGGTTCTGTGGAATCTTCTCTCGAACGCCATCAAGTTCACTCCAAAAGGCGGCCAAGTGACAATCCGGACAACCAGAGAGGGGTCAATGATTCAGATCGCGGTCGAGGATACAGGGAAAGGAATCGCTGCAGAGAGTCTTCCCTACGTTTTTGAAAAGTTCTGGCAAGAAGAAAGCTCCATCAAACGAACCTACTCGGGAATGGGACTTGGACTGTCAATCGTCAAACACATTGTCGAGCTTCACGGGGGAAAGGTCGGCGCGCTCAGCCCTGGCGTCGGTCAGGGAGCCGTGTTTACCGTATGGCTTCCGGATGCTGAAGGTGCCGAGATCGCGCATGACTCCAGCAATACGACACCTGGAACCATTCCCATGAGGCAAACCTCTGGCGAAACCATACCGACGAAAATTAAGCGCAATCGGCTCAAAGGCCGACTGATTCTGGTTGTCGATGATGATGAACCCTGCTGTCAGCTCATGCGGTATATTCTCGAGGCCGAGGGTGCGTCGGTTGTCGTCACCCAGCAACCTTTCGATGGGTTTAAGCTTGCACAGTCTCGGGAGTTCGACTGCCTTGTCTCCGATATCGGAATGCCTGAACTCGACGGCTACGAACTCATCGCAAAAGTCCGCGCTTGGGAGACCGAGAACAACCTCTCTCCACTTCCGGCCGTGGCCTTGACGGCTTACGGAGGCAAAGACCACATCGATCGCGCCCGACGCGCCGGCTTTAACGATCACCACGAAAAACCTCTCATGCGCGACAAATTTGTCGAGACCGTTAGCACGCTGTTGAGCACGGCGTATTCAATCTGACCAAAGGACGAAGCCGATGAATACTGACCAGCGCCTCGCCTATCTCGTCCAATCCGCCGCTGATGCGATAGTCGCTATCGATCTGGATGGCAATATCACCGATTGGAATATCGCCGCAGAAAGTCTCTACGGATACGCAAGGGACGAAATTATCGGTCGCCCCGTGCGTGTCATCGTCCCCGAACGTCTTCTTGAACATTTTCAAACCAACATTGAAAAGGTAAAAGCTGGGCAGAGCGTTCTCAATTACCATACGGTACGTGTTAAGAAAGGCGGTGAAGAGATTGAAATTTCGCTTACTATTTCGCCGATCCGAAACGAACAGACGAGGCTGATCGGCATCTCCGCCGTTGCACGAAACCTCTCGCGCGAAGATCGACTGCTCAGACAGATCTCAGAAGACCAAACGCTGCTCGGCGTTCTCACGGAGTCAGCGCCGAATGGAATTCTGGTCGTCGACGAGAATGGCAAGATCACGCTTTGCAACAAACGAACAGAGCTTCTCTTTGGATACAAACGCGAGGAGTTGGTTGGCCAGCCTGTTGAAATGCTCATTCCAACGTCACTCCGCTCCAAACACCCGCACTATCGCAAAACCTACTCCGACAATCCGACAGAACGTCAGATGGGAGCCGGCCGAGATCTCACCGGACTAAGAAAAGACGGGACAGTTTTCCCTGTCGAAGTTGGACTAGCGCCCATTCGACTACAAGACCGACACCTAGTGACAGCCTCGGTCATCGATATCACCGAACGAAAAGTGGCGCAGGAAAACCTTCAACAAACCAATCGCGAACTGGCCCGAAGGAATGAGGAGGTTGAGCAGTTTATTTATACAATTTCACATGACCTCAAATCTCCGCTTGTCACCATTCAAAGCTTTCTTGGCTTTCTAAAAGACGATCTCAAATCGGGCGACCATGCGGCTGTCGAAGATTCACTCAAAAGACTTTCGGCCGCCAACAGCAGAATGACAGACTTGATCGGGGACCTCCTCCAGCTGAGCCGGGTCGGACTTAAAAAACTGAACTTCGAACAGATAAACACTGGCCACATTGTGTCAGAGCTTAAAGAGTCGATCGAAAGTGAACTCGGAAAGGACGATCAAATTACGGTCACCACACCACTCCCGACACTGGTCTGCGACAGACTTAAGCTCAGCCAAGGTCTCGACAATCTCTTGCGCAATGCTATTCGCTATGGCCGAAGCACAGAGCACCCATTGCATATCGAGATCAGCGCCACCGAAACCGACACGGCGCATGTATTCACTGTCGCCGACAATGGGCCCGGAATCGACCCGAAGTATCACGACAAAATATTTGGACTCTTTCAACGACTCGATTCGTCGGCAGGGGGTACGGGCGTTGGGCTTACAATTGTCCGACGCGTCGCCGATCTTCACCATGGTACGGCTTGGGTTGAATCCTCGCCAGGTTTTGGAGCTCGATTTTCAATTTCGATTTCCAAGAATATCAAACTCACAAATGAACAGAGAGACGACAATGAATAACCTCCAATACGCCCAACGAAAAAAAGTCCACTTTCTCCTTGTCGAAGACGATGAGAGCCACGCCGAAATTATTAAGCGCGGGCTCAACAGAGCCCGTGTCAACAACACTTTGGATTGGGTTCAAGACGGCCAAATGGCGATGGATTTCCTAAAAAAGAGGAATGGCTTTGAGTCGCGATCTGAACCAGATCTCGTGATTCTCGATCTGAAGCTTCCAAAAAAGAATGGCCACGAGGTTTTATCTGAAATTCGCGCCGATCCCTCGCTCGAAACAATTCCGGTCGTCATACTTTCTACCTCAGGCGCAGAATCTGACCGAACGTTATCTTATAAGCTGAGAACCAATAGTTATCTCGTTAAACCCCTCGACTACGACTGCTTCAAGAAGCTCATTGACGATCTTTCTTTCTACTGGGGAACCTGGAATGCCCCACCGAAAGACACTAAGGCCTGAACAAACGAACCTTACTCTAAGGTTGCAGATCGGCTCCGGACACCTCTCGCTCGAGCTTCGCAATTTCTCTTTCCAGCGCGTTGATCAGCCGTTCTGACTCTGGCCCATCCTCAGCGTCAACAGTGGTCTGCAACTGAAGAACGAGACCATAAACCCTATATAGTCCGAAACTTGCCGCATTGCCTTTGATCTTGTGAACAACCATTCCGAGCGCATGAAAATCTCGTCGTTCCAAATGCCGCCGCATCACTTCAATATCTTCAAGACGTCGCGCTACATACCCGGGTATAAAACCCCGAAGCTCAACAGGAATTTCGTTCTCACTTTTTACAGCAAACTCAACTGGCTCCATGATTGCCCCACTTCAATGAACGTTGGCATTTAAAAAGTCTAAGGTCTTTTCTCTTAACTGGTTATAGTTAATTGGCTTCTGCCAATGGCCGTAATGATCAAAATAATGATTCTCGGGCCACTGTACCTTTTTTTCTTCTAAAGACGAAAATGTAATAATCTTTGGGTGATGTTCAGCAAACCGACCTTTCAAGTCTTTAACATTTTCTATAAGCTTGGCTGCTTTTTCGACAATCTGTCCGCCCTTTACCTGCTCGCCAAGCAGCCAATCCAGAACAATCAAGTCAATCTTCTGAAATGCCATTCGCCTATGGGCATTCTCAAACTTCGTTGCAATAATTGTTTCACAACCAAAGCTCTTAAAAATTGATTCAACGGCCTGCGCCGAATCAACGTCGTCCTCAACAATCATAACGACTGGTCGATCACCCGTGACCTCAAACCCAGTGCGACTGGCCATTCGAATCACATTATTCGAGATCAGCACATTTTGCTCCGAATCGACTATTTTTTGTTCAGCAGCGATGTTTTGCACGAAAGCCGCAAGAACTATTCGACTGACCACCACAAGTGCAAAAAACGGCAAAAAGGCCATCACAACTGCGGTCATCAAGAACGGTAGAAGAAAGAATCCTCCGACCGTGCCGATGAGCAATAGTGCCGATGTTATTAACACACTTGCAAGATATCGAAGACCGTTGAAATAATCTTCGTTCAATGTTCGCCGCGATATAGCGCCATGTTGTTTCACCGGTGCCCCTCCCGTTGTTAGTTTGCTCGGCATGTATAAAACAAACAATGTAGACTGGGTGCAGAACAACTATTGAGTGTTCTCTATTATCTTTTAAGTTCGACAATTTACCGGAGTAACGAAACCTGTCGGCTTCAAATTTGATTTTTTTCGTCTACTTTGCAGGCGACTGCGCATAGTGCATAGGTTTCCGACCTCCAAAACACGGCTCATTCAAACTGAGTCGGCACCTCAACATCCACAAATTTGACTTTAGCCCGAGGATCGATCGCTGCTATAATCTTACTTAATTTGTTAATATTTGACTCTTACTGTCAATCGCGCGAACTGCATACAGCGCGCGACAAATCGACGAGGACGCTATGACAATTCTTCTGCTGGACGATGATGTTGAAATCGGATTGATCGCAAAACAGTTCCTCAGCCCGTACGAAGTTCGCCAGGCCTTCAAAATAAGCGAAGCACGATCGCTGCTGACGAAAGAGACGTTCCAGCTTCTTCTGATCGATGTCACATTACCCGACGGCAGTGGTTTCGACTTCTGCAGTTCGGTCTCGAGTGACCCACGATATCAACATATCCCAACGATCATCATCACTTCTCTCAACCAAAGCTCAGAGGTCGTCTTTGGCCTATCCTGCGGAGCTGATGACTATATTACCAAGCCATTTCATGGTGCTGTGCTAAAAGCTCGAGTCGACTGCAAATTGCGAAAGTTCAAAAATGTAAACTACAGTGCCGTTCGGTATGGACCATTTGAGTTTGATACTGAGTTTCAACGCTGCTTTCTCAATGAGGGCGGCGAAAGCGCAGATCTTTTGCTAACGCCAACTGAATTCCGTATTCTTCTCGCTCTCGTCAAAAGCAGCGGCCAGTTGCTGTCGCGACAGAAGCTTTGTGATCTCGTTTGGAATAGCATTGGAGCCTATATTGACCCAAGAGGCGTCAATACCCATATTGCCCATCTTAGAAAAAAAATGGGGAAATATGCGGAGCACATCGTCTCCATCTATGGTCGCGGCTACACCTTCCAAAGCCCAAAACAGATCGCGCTTCCGGGATCCTCAATCGCCTCACCAGAGTAGCGTCGGCTATTCGCGACTCATCAAAAAATCGAGAAGGCGAGCGGGGTTGTCCAGTGTTCGCAGACAGAAATGCGCCTCGAGAATGCGTCGTTCAGTCTCCGAAAGCGTGCCCACCAATTTGACACGATCGCGAGCACTCGCAATCGTCTGAAAGGCAATCGCTGCTGCAACTGAAATATTATAACTCTGAACAAATCCACGCATTGGTAAAATGACCGTCTGATCGGCCAGAGCCTGCATTTCTGCCGAGATGCCATCCTTTTCATTTCCAAATACGATTGCCGTCGGCCTAGTCAAGTCCATCTCTGATAGCGGTTTTGCCCGTGCATCAAGGTGGGTCGCCAAAACCTGATAGCCCTGCTCTTTAAGATTAAGAACGCAAGACCGCGTGTCTTTCCAGCGAACAACATCCAACCACTTGTCTGCGCCGGCAGTGACTCGATTGGCCTCCTTGAACTTTTCTCCAAGTTCAATCAAGTGCACATTTTGAAAACCCATTGCCTCAGCCGATCGAAATACGGCGGAGATATTCCCGCGATCATAGATGTTCTCTAGAACCGGTGTCACATCGCAGGTTCGCGCCGCAACAACCTGCTGAATACGAGCCCAGCGCTCGGCCGTTAATCGAGACGAAAGATGTCTTAAAACATCGGCAGCAGAAAACAGTCGGCGACTATCACCATAAGGTGCCATCGAAATCGGATCACCGTGTAAAAAGCGATTCCCATCAGACATTTTCACTCCAGAATCTTAAAGCCAGCTCGGCCGCCCAACGCCGGCTTCGTTCATTAAATCCCTCTCGCGGCGAGCCGACTCGCGCAAGACCTGGAAGCATAAATTCTTTTCTCGTCTCTTTTTCGCCAGCTCGAACGGTGAGCAGGATGTCCCATTGGGAGCCGGGCATCGATACAACTTCGCACACAACCCCCGCTCGCCCAGGCGCCATCGTCCCACCACATTGATACGTCAAGCCCGCGAAGAGCGAGACCGGCCGCGCCAAGAGTGGCGCCAATACCGCAAAGCGCGACTTAAGACGTTCCAACAGAAGCCCCTCCGTTACATTGTCGAAGATGCTGACGCTATCGCCAGAGGCCACGACGTTCAGGAGTCGGTCAGCAAAATCGAAATCGCCCTCGCCGATCAATACGTCAGAGAATGCAGCTTTCACCTTCTCGCGAAGGGAACTCTCAAGCCCCACCGTTTCCTGGTCGAGCCAAAACTTCAACTCAACATAGGGAACATTGGCTCGATAACCAACAGCTATACGCGAGACTCCTGACTCAGCTTCAAGATCATCAAGGATTCGCTCTGTCTCTGTGGCCAATAGTCCTTCACCTCGACCGATTGTCTTAAACAGCAAGAGCTTTCGATCGGCCATACGAGGCGCAAGCGCCTTCAATTTGGCCGCCAAACCATCAGCCCATATCGCTGCAATTTCGGCGGGTGGCCCCGGCAGCACCGCTACAAAACGTGTCGAACCGACATCTTCAAGCCAGAACCCATTTGCCGTTCCAGCTGAATTCAGCAGAACCTCTGACCCAGACGGAAAAAAGGCCTGAGCTCGCTGATTTTCAGTAACCGGAATCCCCCGCTGACTAAGCCGTGCCGCAATTTTTGCCCACGACGGTTCATCCCATATCAGCTCACGACCAAGAACCTTCGCCAAACAATGGCGCGTAAAATCATCAGAGGTCGGCCCAAGGCCTCCAGTGACAACGATACCATCACTACTCCTGAGAAATTCAGAGAATGCCTGTTCAATCGCCGATCGGTCATCTGAAACAGTCCGATGTTCCAAGACGCGATAACCCATTTCGGTCAACCGACTCGCAAGCCACGCCGCATTTTTCTCAAGAACTTGACCATCCGTCAGCTCAGTTCCAATCGCGAGAATTCGAATGTCGAGCTGCTGTTTTAACACCATACCGCTTCGCCCCCTCAGACGTGGAAAAGCTGATCGACTTTCAATCGACGGTAGGCAAAAATGGCAGCAACATCCGATGCCACTTTCCAGCCTGCCGCTACTGTACCGAGCCAGCCCAATGGCAACCGATAGTACACCCGATCACGCATCAAGGTCCCGCCACCCATCGGAATAAACTCATGCGTGTGATGCCAATAGGCGTACGGCCCCTGGATCTGGTTATCAATAAATCGACTTGGCGGCTGCCATGACTCTATCTTCGTTCTCCATCCGAACGGAACTCCGCTCAAGCTCAGCCGGTAATCAATCAATGTCCCCTCAGAGATCTCTGGGGTCGACTTGCCAACAACACGAAATTTCAAATTTGAAGGTGTTAGCTCTTCGAGGTTTTTCTCGTCACAGAAGTAAGGCCAGATGGTCTGCGGCGTTTGCGGCACCCACTGCTCTGCCAAAACCTCGCAGGTCTGACCGCGAAGGGGTTCAAGGAGATCTCGAAATGCAGCCTCTGCCGATGCAAATTGAAACTGAAAACCAGCAGCTTGAGTCGACTTCGGCTCAACACGTGCACTTTCAAGAATAATCGAAGCCATCTCCCCATAGAGAAGCTTCAAGGTCAGCTGAGGCACCGGTGGACTTTCGATGACCCCGAGGCCTCGCGTGAGCCGCGACGTAAAGTCGCGATTGCGCAAAGGCTCAGGCGAAACACCCTCGAGGACGCCACTAACATGTCGCTGATCAAGTGCATACAAAAAAAGCGAAACAATATCCTCGAGATGAATCCACGACATCCACTGAGATCCAGCAAATCCCAGTCGGGCCCCTAGGCCCAAGCGAAACAGCGACAACATCTTCTCAAGCGCACCGCCATGACGAGCCAACACCACGCCTGTTCGAATCACAACCGAGCGCACCGTGGGCGACAACGCTTTGATCTCGGCCTCCCAATCCCGAACCACCTCTGGGAGAAATCCCGATCCGCCGGTCGACGCCGCATTCAAAACTTCGTCGCCTCGATCGCCGTAAATTCCAATGGCCGATCCCTGAACAAATGCCTCTACCGATGAGCCATGCTTGAGAACCGCTTGAACCAAACGCCTCGAACTGACGATTCGCGAATCTCGAATTTTCTGCTTTCTTTCTGCTGTCCACCGACCATCGGCAATTGGCTCTCCTGCCAAGTGAATAACGGCATCCACTCCGAGGAGCGCTTCGGCCGGGACCTCATCAACATGATTCCAAAGATAACGCTCAGCCGGAAACGGCTCGGTCCGGCGCGCACGATCCAAATCCCGCACAAGTGTGACCACCTGATCTCCTCGAGCAACAAGCCGTTTACCAATCTCACGACCAATCAGTCCCGTCGATCCAGTCAACAATACCTTCATATTAAACACTCGTTTCTTGAACAGCTTTATATGCAGCCAACGCTCGAGCTCGCGCCATTGCATGCTCAACCATCGGCTCCGGATAGTCTTTTGAGCCTAACTCCGGGACCCATTGACGAATATACTTTCCATCCGGATCGAACTTCTTTGCCTGTAGATCTGGACTGAACACACGAAAATACGGAGCGGCATCACAACCCGAGCCGGCAACCCATTGCCAATTGCCATTGTTCGCCGCAAGATCAAAGTCCAAAAGCTTCGCCGCAAAATAGGCCTCGCCCCAACGCCAATCAACCAACAAATGCTTAGTTAAAAAACTTGCCGCGATCATTCGCACTCGATTGTGCATGAATCCCGTTTCATTGAGCTCTCTCATTCCGGCATCAACAATTGGATACCCCGTCATTCCTTTGCACCAGAGTTCAAAGCCTTTTTCATCCTGACGCCACTGAATTCGATCATACTGTGGTCGAAATGCATTCTCCGCCACGTGGGGGAAGTGCCAAAGGATTTGCATGAAAAACTCTCGCCAAATCAACTCGTTCAGCCAGCTCTCAGCTCTCAGTTCGAAGGCCTTTGCCACCAGCTTGCGAATCGAAACGGTACCAAAGCGCAAATGCAGACCGAGACGAGATGTTCCGCGAATGGCCGGTACATTGCGACGCTCGGCGTACTTCACTAAAAGATCGGTTTCAACTCGCAGCGACGGGAACTCTATATCAGTCGAGCGGAAGCCAAGCCCCTCTACCGACGGAACGCGCCGGCCACGAAAAATCTTCGAATCGTGCGATGCAAAGAGATCGCCGTTCACAAGACAGCTCTCAGCCTTCACATCACTGAGCTTAAAAACTGAGCGCCACTTTTTTGAATAGGGCGTAAACACTGTATAGGGTCGCCCGTCATCTTTTACGACTTCTGACTTCTCGAAGATGACTTGGTCTTTAAATGACTCAAAGTGAATCTCATGTGTCTTCAAAAGTCTTTCGACTTCCGCATCGCGCTCTCGAGCATACGGCTCGTAGTCGTGGTTAGTAAAAACAGCTCGAATCTTGTGCCCTTCATTCAAGAGCTCGGCCCACACTCGCGAGGGCTCACCATGCATGCAGATCAGACCAGCCCCTTTTTGCCGAAGGCTTTCTGACATCGTCTTCAGTGTTTGTACAATGAAGTTCACCCTGCTATCAGCTCGATCTTCCAGCCGATCCAGAATCACAGAATCAAAGATGAAAATCGGAACGAGGCGCAGGCCTTCAGCCCGGCAAAAACGAAGGGCCTGTGCAAGCCCTCGGTTGTCTTCTAAGCGCAAATCGCGACGAAACCAAAAAAACGCTATCGACTGCTGAGCCATAAGCCTAATAGGCTTAACTGCGATATGCGATCGGACTCAAACAAAATATTCAGTCCGACCGCCGAACAGTCATCGCTCAATTTAGGAACCTTCTCCAGCCTTACGCAAAGAGAACGGGCGCACCAAACCGCCTATGATTGCCACCCACGCAAAAACAAAAACACCAGCCAAAAAGACCGCTGAAAATCCCGCAGAAGCACTCAGTGACGTTCCGACATAAAGCCCCAAGCTTGCACCCGCGGCGAAGCTTGCCCAGAGCAAGTACATTGATTTCGGATGAAGCTTTTCCGCTGCCTCTTCCATCGCATTCGGGAAGAACGGTCCACCAAGTAGCCCATAGGGGATCAAAACCGATGCGCCAATTAAGATCGAGAAAATCTCACCACCTGAGGCAACCAAAGGCTCCGCAACCGCCCCGGCAAGATAGGCAAAAAGTGCCGCAAATACAAAATTTGCGAGCGGCTGAATGCGAACTCCGAAACGTCGTTTGGGATGCCCTGCAAACAACTGTGCCCCGAGCGCAGCAAAGACCGAAAGTGCGGCGGCAACGAGGGCTGACGCCAACTCGGGCCGTCCCCAATCTCGCATCGCCCGCATTTCAAAAAAAGTCGAAAACAACGCAAACGACAAACCGAGCCCACCAAAAAATATCGCGATACTGAATGTCTGCCACTGAGACGCCACACCTTTGCGACGCTCTTTCGCCGCGACCCAGGCCGTGAGTGCAATCAATACAGCGGCCGAAGCGACCCCGAGTAGCCATCCTTCAAACCCACCCGGTGCCGTCTCTTTCAAAAATGGCTTGTCATCCGTCATCACCGGGCCAGAAGAGTCCGATGGCAGAACCCACCCTCGCTCATTTTGCCCAACGAGAAAAAAACCACCGAGGTGATCCCGCTCATCTTTCAATACGTCTTTAAGAGTCACAACCAATACGTCCACTTCGCTCGTCGACAAATGACCAACAACAAGCGAGTGCAGATCGACATCTTTTCTTCCCGAGCGCTTCCAGGCTTCCGAAAGTGTCGCCAGCACAGCCTGTGCTCGCTTGCCATTGAGTCCTTCGACCGGTGGAACCAGCTGCAGTATTCCGTCTTGCTTCAGATGATCAAGATAGAGCCGAAAAGCCTCAACCGTGAGCAGACCTTGAGTTTGCTCCATCGACTTTCCAACTCCGGAGTCGCTTTCAAGAAATACTTGAATCAAATCAAATCGTCGTGCTTCGCTTTCGATACGTCGCCGGCCACTTCCCGAACTC
>JAEUWE010000219.1 GCA_016791465.1 Pseudobdellovibrionaceae bacterium | reverse complement strand
TGATCGGAGAGATGGCGTTCTTCGATAATAAGCCACGCTCAGCATCGGCGCGCGCGCTCGCCGATACGATGGTCATCGAGCTCCCTTTCAAATCACTCAATGCTCAGTTCAAAACATTTCCCGAGTGGCTGAAAGCGATTATGCGCACCGTGAACAATCACCTGCGCAATGCCAACCAGAAGATCAAATCACTTGAAAAATCCGACGAAGAGGCCAACGCAGTCTTCCCTCCGCACACCGTTACTCGTCTTTGCGCCATCCTCGGTTCCGTTGCCAAAATTTATGGTGAGAAAGCTGAGAAAGGCGTTACCGTCCCTCCGGGAACCCTTCGCCGCTACACAATTCAAATCTTCCAACAGCCAACGAATAAAATGCAGACCATGACCGAAGTTCTACAATCGCTTGGGCACATGAAGATTGAAGACCTCGGCGAAGGAAAACAGCGCCTCACCGTTTTTGATCCTGACTTCATGATGAAGTTTGTCGACTTCTATAACGACTTTCTCTTTAAGAGCGAAGACAAGCGGACTTCGATTGAAGAGAAGGAAATGAAGACCGTTCGCGCTCTGCTTTTCTATGGGAAGAAAACGACGCCGAACGACAAAGGCGAAGTGAAACTAAACCTCACTCAAATGCAAAACGATTCGATGCGTGATCTTGGCTCACTCTTTAACGTCGATGACGTCAATTCGCTTTCAGAGAAGAAGCTTGTCGGCGAAAAGTTCTCAATCGATGGCGCCTTGGCTGTCACCGTCAATCTCCCGGAGCTTGAAGCTCAATATCCCTACTGGGAATTGATTCATGCCTGCCGCAAAATCACCAGAACTTCCTAAAGTACCTGATCTTTCTTAAAACGCGTCGGCAGTGCCTCATCCGAAAGACGCTCCACGTCCTCGCGACAGATCGTATACACGCGAAGCGCATTCGTCGTTCCACGCTCAAGCACAGGAACACCGAGAGTGAGGATCACCTTGTCACCGGGCTTCACGAGGCCGTATTGCAGGAGCAACTCTTCGATCTGATTCATCGCTTCATCGGACGAACTATAGGGATCAATTTTCAAAGTCTGAATACCCCACACGAGCTCCAGACGATTGAGTGTGGGCATAATATGCGTCACTGCAATCACACGCGCTTTTGGACGAAAGCCAGAAATCAGCGACGCTGTCTTTCCTGAAGTCGTCAGACAAACAATCGCCGACGCATCGAGCTTCATCGCACTCAACGCTGACGCAGCACCAATGGCCTCCGCTACGGATGAAAACTGCTCCTCCATCCGCATGTCATAAAAGTAATCGCCGTTTCGCTCAACCTCGCTGATGATGTCGTGCATGGTCTGAATACAGCGAAACGGAAACCGCCCGCTTGCACTTTCAGCCGAAAGCATCAGCGCATCAGAGCCATCGAGAACCGCGTTTGCAACATCAGTGATCTCGGCTCGAGTAGGACGCGGATTCTCCGTCATTGAGTCTAGCATCTGCGTCGCCGTGATCACCGGTCGGCCGATTGAATT
>JAEUWE010000095.1 GCA_016791465.1 Pseudobdellovibrionaceae bacterium | reverse complement strand
CCGCCCTGAGTACCAAGGTACTCTTTCGCTGGGCGCACATCGATGATCTTCACTCGAGAATCCGGAAGAACAGCCTTTTTAAATTCAGGTTCGCGAACAATCAGCGAACTCACAATCTCAGGTTTCCAAATCGGTGCAGCCTTTGGCGGAGGTTCTGATGGTGCTTTCGCAGAGGAGGCAAAGCTCGATTCACCTTCGTCGAGCAAGCGGTCCTCTTGGGTTTCGCGCAAAGTCGGCAGCGCCTCCGTCGTGATACGCTTCTTTACGGCATCAAACTTTGCAAACCTTACGTCGCGAACACCAAGGTAAGAGAGAAGCCACGCCACACGCCCCTCTTCGCCTTGGCCGTTTTTTCCAAGTCCCAAAACGACAACCGGCGATGATGGATCAATACCTAATCGCGCAAGCCTCCGGGCCGCAGCAAACAGATCGCGCTGTGGCCAACCGCGAAGATTTGGTTCAACTTCAGAGTAATCGGCCCAGTTCAATTGTACCGAGCGCGGCACGCGCGCCATCGAGTAGTCAAAACTCGACCGGGCGTCGACGACGACCACGTCTTCGCTTAGCTGAATGGGTTTTAAAAGTGCAGGACCACCAAGAAACTGTCGCTGAATGGTCTCTTGAGTCACCGTCGGCTTGGTCGCACAGGCGACGCCAAGTAAGGTCGAGCACAGAAGAAGAGTCACGTTTCCGAATTGATTCTTCGCCATCACACTCAACCTCCTACAGTCGACCTGTCGTGAGCGTCCCTATTTAAACTTCATCGTTGGGAACAGAATAATATCCCGAATCGAATGTCGATCCGTAAGCATCATCACAATGCGCTCAATACCGACGCCTACGCCACCTGTCGGCGGCATACCGGTGTCGATCGCGTGAATGAAATCTTCATCCATCGGCTGGGCCTCTTCGTCGACGACGCGCTTCGCCTCTTGCTCTCGCAGACGATCCATTTGGTCCTCTGGATCGTTGAGCTCGGTGTAGGCGTTTCCAATTTCCATGTGCGCCGCAAACGGTTCAAAGCGCTCAACCAAACCTGGTTTTGTGCGATGTTTCTTCGTGAGTGGCGAAATCTCAACCGGATGATCGGTGATAAACGTCGGCGCCCAAAGATGGGGTTCAACCGCCGCTTCGAAAATCTCCATCGCCATTTCACCGCGGGTCGAAGGCTTATCGATATCGCAACCCACCTCGCGCGCTTTTTTGAACAGCTCATCAAGTGTCGCCGTTTCCGGATCAATACCCGCGTGCTCGCGAATTCCATCATAAACAGTCAGACGGCGCCACGGCGGCGTGAAGTCGAGCTCTTTCCCCTGATACATGACCTTGGTTGAACCGGTGATGGTCTTCGCCAAATGCGCAATCAGATCTTCGAACTGCTTCATCTGATAGTTGTAATCAGTGTAAGCCTCGTACCACTCCAGCATCGTGAACTCAGGGTTATGCGAGCGATCGATGCCTTCGTTTCTAAAGTTCTTGTTGATCTCGTAGACCTTATCAAAGCCGCCGACGATGAGACGTTTCAGATAAAGCTCCGGCGAAATTTTAAGGAAGAGCTTCATATCGAGAGCACGGTGGTGTGTCGAAAACGGATACGCAGCAGCCCCACCGTAGATCGGCTGCAGAACCGGAGTTTCAACTTCAAGGAAGCCGCGCGCATTCAGCCATGCGCGAGTTTCAGCAATAATCTTTGAGCGTTTAATGAAAACGTCGCGCGAATCAGGATCAGAGAGCAGATCGAGATGGCGGTAACGATACTTGATCTCGACATCTTGAATGCCGTGATACTTTTCAGGCAATGGCTCAAGCGACTTGCAGAGAATCTTGAATTCCTTTGCGTGAAGCGAGAGCTCACCTTTCTTTGTCTTAAACACGAAACCATCGATACCGACGATGTCGCCAAGATCGATCAAATCAAACGCCGTGCGATCGACTTCTGAAAGCTCCTCGCCACGAAGGTAAATTTGAATCGAACCCGACTGATCTTGAACGTTGAAAAATGCAGCCTTTCCCATTGGACGCTTGGTCATCAAACGTCCCGCGATACGGAAGCGGTCACCTTCGCGAATATCACCGGCCACGAGATCACTGAACTTCGCCGCGATCTCGCTCACCTGAGCCGTGCGCTCATAGTTGTGCGGGAACGGATCAATACCGGCCTTTTTCAGCTCATGAAGCTTCCGGCGCTTTTCAGCGCGCAGTGGATTCTCGCCCGAGCCCTGCTCAGTCACCGGTGTCGCATTGCCGTTCTCTTTGACGGTCTCTTTATCAATGGTGGTCATTCAACGTTCCTATCTCGAAATATTTCTTAAAGCGGGCGTCCTGCGAAAATGTCTTGGACCTGCTTGAGAAGCTCAATCGCTTCTTTCTTTGGACGCTGGAACGCATTTCGACCCATGATTGAGCCAAACGCTCCACCTTGCGCGAGGCCTTTCACTTCCTCAAGAAGGTCTGCCGTCGACTTGGCCTCGCCACCCGAGAAAATCACGATGCGTTTGCCTGCAAACGAAGCGTCCAGAACGTGCTTCGCGCGATCGGCCATCGTCGCCACAGGAATCCCCTGCGCTTCGTAGACTTTGCGAGCGGCATCCTGCTCGATGAATGATGTTGGCGGTTTCACTTTAATAATGTGCGCACCAAGCTGGGCTGCGATTTGAGCCGCATAGGCCACAACGTCAATACCCGTCTCGCCTTGTTTTGAGAGCTGCTCACCACGTGGGTACGACCACATGACGACCGCAAGACCCGCTTTTTTCGCATCCTGTGCCGCCAGCGCGATCTCCTCATACATGTTTTTGCGCTCACTCGAACCGGGATAAATCGTAAATCCAATCGCCGCACATCCAAGGCGAAGCGCATCGTCGATTCCAGACGTCAGAGCCGAGATCGGCGAATGATTCGAGTAGAGTGTTTCCGAGTTATTGATCTTCAAAATCAGTGGGATCTCGCCCGCAAACTCGCGTGCTCCCGCCTCAAGAAAACCAAGTGGCGCCGCGTAGGCGCTGCATCCAGACTCAATCGCGAGCTGAAAGTGATAGTGCGGATCATAGCCCACTGCGTTCTTCGCGAAGCTGCGAGCCGGACCGTGCTCAAAGCCCTGATCGACGGGCAAAATGACCATTTTGCCAGTTCCAGCAAGACGGCCGTGATTCATCAGGCGCGCCAGGTTTGTCAGGGTTCCCGGGTTATCAGCTCCATACCAGCTCAAAATTTCGCGAACTCGCGGTGTCATAACCTCTCCTTCAATCTGAATTGCGGTCCACACGCTAATTCTGAGGGGCATTAAAATCAAACCCTGTTGACCGGGAACCCACTTTCCAAGCATGTTACGCACAGCAGAATACGCGTTCCAACAGGAGTTTTCGCTATGCCAGTCCGCTTTGAATCAACCCCCAATCCGCAGACCTTCCGATTCTCCGCAGACCGCGTGCTCGCCGATCGCAACGTCGAGTTCCTTACTCCCCGCGACGCTCAGCTGGCTCCGCTTCCAAAGAAGCTCTTTGGCTTTCCATGGTGCGCTGGCGTTTTCGTCGGTCGCGACTTTGTCACTATCACGAAACAAGAATGGGTCGATTGGGATGTGATTGCAGAGCCACTTGCCAATTTAATCGAAGAGCATCTGGAGTCCGGCCAGCCTGTTTTGATGGCCGCAGCACCGGCGTCTGAAACATCGCCAGCAGCATCCGCATCGAGCACCGACTCTACTGTCGTGCAGACGATCAAACGAGTTCTCGATACCGAGATTCGCCCGATGGTCGCGCAAGACGGCGGCGATGTCGTTTTTGCAAGCTACGAAAACAACGTCGTTTATCTCAAAATGCAGGGCGCATGCTCCGGCTGCCCAAGCTCAACGATGACGCTCAAAATGGGAATCGAAACACGCCTTAAAGAAGCCGTTCCGGAAATCATTTCTGTTGAATCGATCTAAGCACCTTCAACTTTTCGTCGGCGCTATCGCACTGAACGCCGTCTTTGCGAGCGCCGGCCACGCCTATCTTTGCGATGCCTCAAAGCAATTTTGTGGAGATAAGGGCGGTTATTCCGGCGGCTCCGGTGGAGCGCCAACTCGTGGAAGCAAAATTCGACTCACTCCCGCCGTCATCCCACTCGATCAATCGTTTGGCGGCGAGTTTTTGTACTTCGATAATTCCGTCGACTTTGCAATCGTCAAGGGTCTGGGCCGCATTGGCGCTGCGATCTCACCTTCCAACAGCGAAGAAACTTTCTTCGGTCCTCCTGGCGTTGAAGTCCCAGCGGACTTTCTGACCAGGCATCAAGAAAAACACAAGTATCCCTCACAAAAACTGACACTCGCGACGGCCTTTGGCCTTCTCAACAATAAGCGCTCCGGACTTTCTCGTTTTGAAATCAATCTCGGCGTCATGGGAAAGTACAATCGGAAGACGGAAGCGGCCAACGCTGGTGGAGGACTCTCCGGAGTCGCTGGTCCTTTCACCTTTGGCTACTCGCTCTATCGCGACGAGACCGATCTTGAAATGATTGTCACTCGCTACACCGTTGAAACCTATTCGATCGGTGCGTTTCTTGGCCCGCTTGTGCTCGATTACTCAAACCTTCGCATGTACAACGAATATGAAACAATTCTCACATCCATGGTGACCGGCACCGTTCTTCTGAGTCGCGTTTTGATCACAGCCTCGGTTCGAAACGAACATTCCTCTCGGCCCGAGTACGTGCCCGCAACGGATAGCCTTGAATACAATATCGATAAACAAGAGGTCTTTGGCGGCATTCAGTATGGCATCACCCGAAACATCATGCTCGGTGCGTTCTACAACTACTACCTGATGCGCGAAGCCTCGTTCGGCGTGACGATCTTCCTCTAGGTACATTCTTCCTTTTGGCGACTCAGTGAGTCGCCAAAAGGAAGAATGTACCTTAGCGCACCCAGCGGACCTTCGTGGTGGCACCGCGAACAGATTCGAATTCAGAGACGAAGCGCTTGATAATTTCCATAGCGAACTCAGCCGCCAAGAGTCCAAGGTCCTCAAGCGATGCCGTTGGAACCGGCGTTCCACTATTGCTTACGTTCACAGCAAAATGGAGAAGGCCCGAAACCGGCGATACAGTCGCGATCGAAATGGAGAACTTTCCTTCTCTATCAGGAAGCTTCACAAAGACATCATCGCCATCGCGACGTACCGCTGGAACTCGGCCTTCGACACGGCCTTTTTCTAAAATAAAATCGTGCACGAGACTTGCGAGCAGTCGCTGCTGCCAAACCATTTCTGCGAGTGGCGTTGAAAAACACTCGACAATGAAGTGCACCATCTGGCCACCGCGAATCTCAGCCTTTGCCAAAAGATCTTCGCCATCGACCATGTGATCGAAACTTACATTGCAGGGTCCAATCCACGAAACGATCGAGTCACCCTGAAGACCGTAATCCATATAGGCGAAAAGTGAGCGCAGCTGAGTACCGTCATAAGAAATGCTTTTTTCAATGAAGAGCGATTTCATTTTTCATCCTCAGTGCGAAGTCCAAAACGAAGACCTGTTGCGCGCGCAAAACGTTTGCACGACTCGCATTCACCGCAAGGTGTCTCACCGCCAAAGTAGCACGGCCAGACTCCGCTAAAATCAAGACCGAGCTCTCGCCCCTTGGCTGCAATTTCGGTTTTATTCATGGCTGTTGTGAAGCACTTCACTTGTACATGATTGGCTGTCGAAAACGAAAGAGCTCGAGTGGCCACCTGCAAATAGGCTTCGGAGTTGTCAGGGAAGGTCGTCGCCTCTTCTAGGTTAAAACCCGGAATAATCCAGTCGGCTTTCAATCCTTCGGCAAAGCCCGCGGCGATATTGAGAAATATGCCGTTTCGATTTGGAACCCAAACCATCGCCGCTGTTTGCACGGATGTTTGATAGTCGTCGATTGAAACTTGCGATTCGCGTGGAATATCAGCCGCTGTATTGACAAGAGAAGTCGCCGTGAAGTCGCCAAAGAATGGGAGCTGAATCACCCGGTGCGGGACCTTAAACTTGGCAGCAAGCTGGCGAGCCGCCGCAATTTCTTTTTCGCGGGCCCGTTGCCCGTAATCAAAGGTTAGCGCCAAAACGACTTCGGACTCTCGAAGAGCCCATAGAAAATTGACCGACGAATCTAGGCCCGCCGACAAAAGGACGACGGACTTTTTCATTTCTTTTTCTTTGATACTTTCTTCGCCGATTTGGCGTTTCTGGCAGCGGTCTTTTTAACAGCCCTCTTGGCGGTTTTGGGTGCTGCCATTTTCACGGGCGGAAGGCCCATCTGCCCGCGAATTTGCTGAGCACGCTCAAGAACCGAACGACCAACACGACCGATCACGTCGGCCGGGTTGCTCTCAATTTTCTTCAGCGTCTGCTCGAGCATAACCGAACCCGAGTGTGTTAGCCCCAAAAGAATCTGGTCGGCCTTTTCAAGCCGAGCTTTCTTCTTCAGACCGTCTTTTAAACCACCAAGAATAGGAGCAATGCGATTCTTTATAGCCTGCATGGCAGAGCGAGTACCACGACTCAATCAGCGCCGCAATCAGGGGCGCCATCAATCGAAATATCTTGAATTAAAAGCTGAATATCGCGGGAGCCTTGAAAGTGGTTCCATTGCGCCTCGGCCAAGACCGATATGACAGCACCAACACTCAGCGGGACCTCTTCAAGTCGCTTCGCTGGCGGAGAGAACCAAACTGCGGTCACGGTCTGAAAGATCCCAGGTTGCGCGAGCTTAAGTCTAAGGTGGCCACCCCGTAGCTCCTTTATCTGTACGACAGAACAACTCCGAATTCGAAACAACGGCACCGGCGCCTTCGCACCAAATGGACCCATGGCTTCGAGCCACGCCATAAACGAAGGGTTGAAGTCTGATATCTGACAATCAGCGTCAAACTCAATCACCGGTGCCGATGAACGAACCGTCAGCCGTTCTGTAAAGAAGGCCGAGATGCGTTCTCGAAAGACCAAAAGACGATCGGCGCGGAGCTCAAAACCAGCGGCCACCGCGTGCCCTCCAAACTGATCCAGACACTGGAGACCATCTTCCGACTGATTGGCAAAGGTCATCGCATCGAGAAGGTTCGCGCTCATACCGTTCGGGAGTCGCGCACTGCCGATCACACTTCGGTTTTCTCCCTCAATCGCTCCCACTAGCGCCGGCAGTCCAAAAGCTTGTGTCAGTCGCGTCGCCACAAGACCAACAACGCCGCGATGAAACTTATCGCTGGCAATCACGATCGCGCCACTTGGAGGATTCTCTTTAAGAAGGCGGTTCGCTTCATCATCTGCCGACTTCTGCGAAGCCTGACGCTCTTGATTGTTGGCCAAAACGCGAACCACAAGCTCGCGCGCCTTCGCCTCGCTATCGACAAGATAGAGATCAATCGGTTGAACACCGGATCCCATGCGGGAAAGCGCATTGAGTTTTGGAGCGTAGCGGATGGCCACATCCTGGGCCGTCAATGGACGCCCCGAAAGGCCGAGCTCTTGGAGC
>JAEUWE010000092.1 GCA_016791465.1 Pseudobdellovibrionaceae bacterium | reverse complement strand
CTGGCGACTGGTCTTTTAACTCTAGCGCTCGCTGGCTGCTCGTCGAATCCGCACAAGGCAGAAGAAATCGACACCAAGATCGACAACAAAGGTCAGATCACGGGCGATACCTCGGTTGGCCTCAAAGAAGGCAATATGGTCGTGCAGAAAAAAGTCATGATGAATGAAGAGCTTCGTCGCCTGCAAAACGAGGTCTATGAGCTCGAAGATCGCGTCTACGGTAACCGAAAGTACGGTTCAAAGGGTCTCTATGGCGTGCTTAAGGATTGCCGAAGTGAATCTTCGAGCAAAGGCTTGGGCGGGAATGGCAAACTGCAATGGACGGAGCCTGTTGATCGCGTCACCGATAAAGAAGAAGAGTACAAGATTGGTCTCGACGATAAAAAGCAGCTGATTGGTGTTTCCGAAGAGTTCTTGAAGGATCGCATTGAGCGCTTCAAGGGCTATAAGCTTGTTTTGCAGAAGCGCCAAGATGAGTACGAAGAGAAAGTTGAGATCTGCAAGAATGAAGTGAAAGAGCGCAAAGCGGAGGCGGCAAAGCTTTCGCAGCCCATGGGCAATACGCCGGCTGCGCCAAAATCTGAATCAGGAGAATAGATGAATCCCGATCTCGAGAGCGAACTCGCCAAGGTTCAAGTTCAAGATGCCAGTGATCGCGAGGTTGTGTCGCTGGCCTATCGTTCTGAATCGATCGTTGAAGCGTTCCCTGATCGTCTGCCCAACCAACGCGAGATCGAAGAGATGTCGCTCGCATTTGGACCTGAGCTTGTGCAGATGGCCTTGCTCAGAATTCTTGGCCGCATCTCTCCAAATCGGTATTTCTACGAGCAAGTCGAGGCCACACTTCGCGATTCGCCGGATTTAAAGCCAAGCTCGATGCTCTGGTTGAATAAGCGTGAGCCACCCGTGCTTTCACCGCGCGATCTTGAGCATCGATATGAACTCTGTATCGTGGCCAGTGTTGACCCCGCCTCTCCCGGAGCGGAGTGGGGGGCTCATGTTCGCGAATGGCAGCTCTGGGCGCGCCTTTCTGGAATGACGACGGATGTGATTCAGACAAAGAAAGGCCAGAGTCTTCTTTCAAACGCCGAGACGATTCGAAAGTTCCTAGCCGAGAACCCCCACGATCGACGGATTATAGCGACGCTCGGGCAGGGTGGGACAGAGATGCGGCTTTTGATCGACCACCTCTCGCGAACTGAGTCGCTTGATGAGTTTGAGGGTGTGCGGGCGTGGCTCAACGTGAGCGGAATTATCCACGGCGCTTCGGGTCTTTCGAAAATGCGCGAGTCGAAGTGGAATCAAAAGGCCGATTCAGTGAAACAGTTTTTTCGTGGGTGGCCGGCCAGTATTTCGGCGCAACTCTCGTCGGAGAACATGCGCCTTCGCCAAGAGCTCGACTGGAAGACGATCCCATTTGTCTGTGTCTCGCTTGTTGGTTTTCCAAATGTGGGAGATGTGGCGGTTGGACACAAGGGCCAGTTCATGAATCTCGTTCGTCGGTCTCCGAATGATGGCGTTTGTCTGTTTCACGAGGCGATTGTGAAGCCAGGCTATATCATTCCGGTTCCGCACATGAGTCATCGCGCTGAGGCCATGCGACTTGCGCCGTGGTTTATGGCGACTGTCCGTGCCTTGAAGGCGGGAAGCCGCGCCGATCAAAGTCCTTTCATCAAGGCTTGAAGCTGTGCTTCGGTCTAGTTGATATCACTCGTGAATCTCAATTTGAGACAGACGTCAGCTCGCGCTGTCTTCTTACTGCGTGAAAGTGTATCATCAGGAGACGATGCGTTTGCTTTCGTTCGTACTTCTTTTTATTTCGGTCACTTCAGCTGGTGCTGCTGAGTCAGCTTCGGCTCAGCCTGTCGCCGTGCCAAAGCCGGTGATGTCGCGGTCCAGACAGCTCGAGATGCGGCTCATGCAAGAGGCGGCCGACGAACATCAGCGCGTGCAAATCGTGCGTCGCCAAGAAAAAGCAAAACAGACAGCCGTTGAGACCGAGATCCGTCGACTGGGCGCTGGCAATTCGCTGCCGCGGATTCCGGCTCCGCCCTCACGCCTTCCGGCCTCGGTTGCAGAACAGCCATCGATTCCCGTTCAGCGTCGCGAGCCATCGTTACCTATTGATTCGTCCTCGATCTATAACGCCTCCGAGCCCGTCGCTCCGCGCTCGGCTCCGGTCTCGCGCTAAAGTCACATCATGAATAAAGCTGCACTCGTTGCTCATATTATCGCTCAGCTTGAGTCTGACCTCATTCCGCTCAGGGCCGCCGCTCTTGAAACCTATGCGGCCGCCACGGGCGATGAGAGCAAGCCTGAGAACAAATACGATACGCGTGCGCTTGAGGCTTCATACCTTGCCGGAGCGCAAGCGAAGCGCGTTCTTGATATCGAGGGCTCGCTCAATGTCTTTCGTGTTCTCGAGCTTAAAGAGTTTAAGCCCGGAAGCCGTATTGAATCGACAGCACTCGTTGAAGTGGATCTTGACGGAAAATCCGTGCATGTCTTTATCGCTCCCGCGCGTGGGAGTTTGACGATCGCGCACGAGGGCCGAATGATTCAAGTCATCACGCCGCAAAGTCCGCTGGGTGCAGCCCTTCTTGGGCTTCGCGAAGGCGATGTTGCCAAGGTCGACAAGAGTCCGCGTCTGCTTGAGTACGAAGTCGTGTCCGTTGAATAGAAACCGATGGGCTTACACCTGAAAAAATCAAAACCGTCTCAGAGTGATCGCGTGGCGCTCATTTCCGTTTCATATTGAATTGTTTAGCTGTCGTCTAAATGTTAAGCGCGAGAAGTATTTAAGTTGGGTCACTTTGTCTCCGATCTGGGTTGTGGGACGAGGGCCGTGTTTCTGATGGACCCCTTGTCTCAAATTAAGAAGGTGGGGCCATGCAAGCAGCAGCCAGAAAAATGGAACAGTTAAATAGTGAACTATCGTCGGATGATCTTCAGGGTGTGGTGCGCGCTTTGAATCGGGCTCAGGCGATTATTGAATTCAATCTCGACGGCACTATCATCACGGCCAATGAAAACTTCTTAAAGACGCTTGGCTATTCACTCGACGAGATCAAGGGTAAGCATCATCGGATGTTCTGTGATCCCGGTTACTCGGCGAG